>CAZDYT010000751.1:1459-2372 GCA_964509395.1 uncultured bacterium | reverse complement strand
GTGCCGTGCTGGTCGTCGTGGAAGACCGGGATGTCCAGCTCCTTCCGGAGCCGCTCCTCGATCTCGAAGCACCGCGGCGCGGCGATGTCCTCGAGGTTGATTCCCCCGAAGATGGGCGAGACCGCCCGCACGATCGCCACGATCTCGTCCACGTCCTTGGTGGCTAGGCAGAGGGGGAAGGCGTCCACGCCGGCGAATTCCTTGAACAGGAGCGCCTTGCCCTCCATCACGGGGATGGCCGCCTTCGGCCCGATGTCGCCCAGGCCGAGGACGGCGGTGCCGTCGGTGACGACGGCCACGGTGTTCTGCTTGATCGTCAGCGTGTAGACCTTCTGCGGGTCGTCGTGGATCGCCATGCAGACGCGCGCGACCCCGGGCGTATACGCCATCGAAAGGTCGTCGCGGGTCTTCACAGTCGCCTTGGTCTTCACCTCGATCTTGCCGCCCAGGTGCATGAGGAACGTGCGGTCCGAGACGTTGACGACCCGGACGCCGCCGACGCGCCGGACCGAGTCCACCACGGCCTGCCCGTGCTTGTCGTCGCGGGCGTTGAAGCTGATGTCGCGCGTCGTGATCTCCGAGCTCACCCGGACGAGGTCGACGGCCCCGATGTCCCCGCCCGCGCGCCCGATGGCGGAGGTGACCTTGCCGAGCATGCCCGGACGATTCTTGATCTCCAGGCGCATGGTCATGCTGTAGCTCGCGCTGGGCGTGGTCTTCATCGGTATATCCTCCCGGAGTGAGAAGCCGGACAGCGCTGGCGTTCGCCAGGTGGCCGCTATTCTACCGCAGAATCGGCCCCGGCGAGCCCGGGGAGGCCCCCGAGCCCGCTCGCCGGCGCGGCAGGCGCGCCCCGCCCGTCCCGCGGGAGTCGGAGCGTCCGCTAGACCCGCCCGGGGAAACCCCTCCCCGC
>CAZDYT010000751.1:0-1449 GCA_964509395.1 uncultured bacterium | reverse complement strand
TCGTCGCCGTGGCCGCGACGGCCTCCACCAGGCTCGCGAAGTACCGGTGGACGGCGAGGTCGTCGGTCAGCTCGGGACGGAGCAGCCGGGTCATTTGCCGTTGGCCAAGAGGGCGTCCCGACTCTGCACTGCGTGCGCCCTGCTCGACCTTGCCATCCTCTGCCTCCGACCTGCGGGCACGCTCTCGCCGTCGCGATCCGGTCCCGCCGTGGCAGCGACGGGTGAGGCTCGTAGTCGCTCCCCGGGCTACCGCCAGGCGTGCGGGAGGTTCAGCGCGAGGTAGAGGACGTAGAGGCCGACGAGGAGGAGCCCCATCCCCCGCCCGAGTCGCCGGGCCCAGAGAAGCCCCGCCGCGACGAGGACCGTGCAGCCGAGAAGGTAGGGAGCGTGGAGCCGCAAGACCAGCGGGTCGGCTCCCAGCGGCCGGATGAGCGCGATGACGCCCAGGTTCAAGCCCAGCAGCACCACCACCGTCCCCACGACGTTCCCCCACGCCAGCTCGGGGTGGCCTCGGCGGGCCGGTGTGACCATCCGCGCGGTCTCCTCCAGGCTCTCCCCCAGGGCGACCACCGTCATGCCGAGGAAGGTCTCGGAGAGCTGGAGTGAGCTGATCAGGACGGCGGCGCCTCGGACGACGAGCTCGGCTCCGAGGACCATTCCCCCGATCCCCACGACGAGCAGCCCCAGCGATCTCGCGCGCGAGGGCAGACGCCGGGGATCCTCCGGGGTGGCGGCGAGGAAGACCGGCGAGCGGCGGCAGAGCCACGCCATCAGGCCGACCGCCACCGCGACGAGCCCCGCGCCCTCCCCGCGGCTGACCGTGCCGTCGTTCCACAAGGTGACGGCAAACGCGGCGAGGCTCAAGCCCATGGCCACGGCACCCGCTCGGGGAACCCGGACCTCCATCGGGACGAGGAGCAGCGCCAGGCCCAGCCCCGCCGTCAGCATGAAGATGGCCGCGCCGATGACCGTGCCCAGCGCAACCTGCGGAAGCCCGCCGACAGCCGCCGCCACACCCGTGACGAGATTCTCCGGCTCGAGCCCCGAGACCACGGTGCCGACGATGAAGGGACTGAGCGCGAAGCGCGCCGCCGCGCCGATGGCTCCGTCCGTGAACCGCTCGGCCCCCCAGATCACCAGCGCAATGCCGACGACGAGGAGCAGCGCCCCGAGGAGCATCCCGGGGCCGTCACGCGGCGGGCGGCGTGAAGCGGACGGAACTCGCGCCTGTCGTTGGCGCCACGCCGCGAGCCGGCTGCCGAAGCCTCATGCGAAACCTCCCGGGGGAAGCAGGCCCGATGCCTTCACCGAATGGCGAAGGCCGTGGCTTTGCCGCGAGGGCCGTCGGGGGGGTAGAGCCCCCCTCCGAGTACCCTAGCGGGCGCCGATCAGGATGAAGGGGGCCCAGTAGTAAGGATGAGCGGTCGCCGGGTTCCTGAGGACGGCGAG
>CAZDYT010000750.1:0-2379 GCA_964509395.1 uncultured bacterium | reverse complement strand
GTCGGGCGTCCGGTTGACGACGCGGAGCCGGGTGATCCCGTCGGTGCCGACCTCGACCTGCCCCTCGAGCCGGCCGCGGAAGAAGTAATCCAGCAGCCCTGCCGAGTACGCCACCGCCCTGGGGAGCAGCTTCGCCGCGTAGTCTGCGAACACCTTGGCATCGAGCCCGATGTTCTGGTCTTTCAGGGCATCGGGGAGGTAGCTATAGAGGGCTCCGGGGACGGCGAGGTGATCGATCGGCGCCTCGCCGTCGGCGACCTTCTCGAAATACCGGCGCAGCTCGCCACCCGTACCCGGGGCCTCCTCCGGCTGCAAACGGAGCGCCACACTCGTTCGAGCCGGGAAGGGAAGATTCTCGCTGAAGATCGTGTGGTCACTGAAGAAGTTCGCGTTGGTGTATTCAGCCAGGCCGATCGTCGGGCTTCGCGTGATGTCGGGGTTGGCGTCGTACTGGTCGGAATCCCAGAGCCGGGCGACCGGGACCCGCGCGATCTCCTCGTTCGGGATCGGCACGCCTACCGCGAAGATCGCCTTGTCGGGCTGCACGGGCGGGCCCGCGATCACGCCCGCGACCAGCGCCGGATTCCGCGCCGCCCAATGCTCGAACCCGTCAGGGAACGGGCAGTGCGCATCGTTCCGGGTGTGCGCGGGCACGGCGAGGTCGGCGAGGAGGTGCATCTGCTGGCCCAGGATCTGGAAGGTCCGGGCAAACGCGGCGTCGCGCCCGGTGTCACCGGTCTTCAGAGGCCCCGTCAGAGCCTCGTAGAAGCTCTGCCGCGCATCGCCCCACGCCGCCCGGCCGCTGATCCCCTGGTCGGGGTCCTGGGCCCACCGCACCGAGGCTTCGCCGCGAAGAATGAACGGAGGACAGAGGCTGACCGCGTCGAGACCTGCCCGGTCCCACGTGAGCCGGGGGTTGTGAAAGTGATTGATGGAGCGGAGCGCCGCGCCTAGGATCTCGTTCCCGAGGAACTCGTCCTCGGCCGCGCCGCCGCGTCGAACCCACTCGCGAGCCGCTCTGTTCTGGAAAACTTGCTCAAGGCCGCCGGCGAATCCCAACTGCTGTCTGAGGTAGCTGTCGAATGTCGAGAGCACCGCAGCCCGCTCATTCAGGTCCCCATGAGTGTCGGTGTCGAATGCAAAGACGTTCGAGTCTGAGCATACCAAGGCCAGAGCTGCGGTAAGAAACGCCGCAGAAGGTTTCCACCTTCTCATTGGGCCGCTACCTTCCAAGACGGATTGGCTGCAACCCCAGGTCTTGCCGTTGCTTGTTCACCAGGCGGACCAAGTTCGGTATTCGTGACTCAGGGACCTTCGAGGTCCGACCCGTGGGGTCGCCAACTCTTACCCATTCCTCACGCGTTTTCACCTCGGAGAGCTCGAACCGAAAAAGCCTGCGAGCATAAGCTGCGTCGACTTGCTCGCCCTGGGGTCGCGCCCGATCCGAGGGGTACACGGCGTAGCCCGGGTAATACACAACAAAGTCGGGCTCGCGGATCTTGCCAATGGGCGTGAAATGGGTCTTCGCGGGTATCTCGAAGTCCCCGTTCGCATCGGTCAGGACCTCGAGGGCATCGTGGTAGTCCACGGCGGGTCCGTGCGGGGCCGTCGGCACCTCCCGGTACCAGATTGCCAGCACCACCGCGCCCACCAGCGGCTGGCCCGTCTCGGCGTCGACGACTTTGCCCCGGTAGGGCCCGCTGGCGTAGAAGAGGTGGCCGAAGCAGCCCGTGGCGAGCGTGACCGTGCATCCCAGGAGGAGGAGGCGAGGAACCCGTCGCATGTACGTGTCCCTTCCTAGAAGAACTTCAGGCGCCAGAGGCCGTCGGCGTCCCTCACGAACAGGACGAGATAGGACAGCCGCAGACCGTCATCTACGCGGATCATCTGATACTCGGCCTGGTCCTCGTCGACCAGCGCGAGCTGCGTCACGCCGACCGATCCGCGTTTCATCGCTGACCTCGTCATGTATTCCCTAAGGCTTGGCTTATCCCCCGTAGCCCACGGCCCGCCGTTCATCGGTGATCGCCTTCTTCAAAAGCGGCGTCCTTTCAAGAGGCACCGTCTCGAACGCACTGCGGACGTCTTTCAGGTACTCTTTCCGCTCCTCCAGAGTTCTCAACACGGGCATTCCCAGGACGATGCCGTCGCCCTGAAGGAGCTTCGCGTACGTACCGACCGCCCGGCTCTTGTCCTCCGGCCACGCCCGCCCATACCCCGGCCTGAAAAAGAGGAACTCGGGCCCCTTGAAGTGCACGAGCGAGTTGAGACTCCAGAACGTGAGGGCGGCGATGCTGCAGCGGCCGTCCTGGTCGGTCAGGACCCCCTCCGAGGCGTGGTACTCCTCGCTCGGCCCGCCGAAGCTTCGAGTGGCCTTCC
>CAZDYT010000749.1:0-2379 GCA_964509395.1 uncultured bacterium | reverse complement strand
ACGCGTGACCGGCCGCCGTCGCCTGATCAGGCGGACGGAGATCTGGACCGGGCGAAGCTTTATCAGGGCGCTCATACAGCGGGGGCGGAACGTGATGCCCACGCAGGGGATCATGTATCGAGCGAAGAGCCTCCGGCCTGTTGGGTTCGACGAAACCCTCCCGGCTATCTGTGGCGACTTCATCGTGTTGATGCGGATGGCGGAGGGCTGGGACGTCGGGCTGATTGCCGAGCTTCTGTGGAAGAACCGCATCCACGATGGTGCGGGATCGTTCGCGATCACCCCGAGCTCGACCCGTCTCTCCCGGCGTGCTATGCCGCCCGCTTCGAGCCGCTGCGGCTGGCGCGGGGCGGGGGGTCGCCCGGGATGCAGGCGCTCCGGGTCACGCGCGCCGAGATGGTCGCTTTACCCCGCCGACTGCAAGGTCTCGCAGCGCGGCGACGAGGCATCACGCCACGATCTACCCTGCGGCACGCCTGAGCCTCGTCGGCCAGACTTCTCTGCAGCCCGACCGAAGCCGTAGCGTTCGATCGTTCGCCGAAGCTCGCTCACGACGTAGAGGCGTCGGCCACACATGCGGCACGCCAGGCCACCCTCATCGACGACCCAGTCCGCGCCACAGGTGCACTTCGCGGGCGCTTCGGCAAGCGTCTCGGCCTTGGCTCCGGGAAACCGGATCCCCACCGGCACGGACACGTGATCCAGAGCGTTGGCGTGGTCGTCACGGTTGGGTGGGCGACCAATACGAGGTGACCGAGCCCCACAGAAGCGGTTGCAGAACCGGCGGGTGTTGAAGCTCGCAGGGCATTCGCCGGGGTGTGGGACGAGGGGTTGTCCGCAGTGGAGGCAATCATGCGGGATCGCTTCGACGCGTGGACGAGGCATAGCCGGTTCTCCGTCGGGCTAGGCAGGCGAGTTCTCACCCGCATTCGGCGCCGAAAGCGCCAGGTTCTGTCCGAGCACACGGATGTGCATGCGCGGTGCCAACGCCAGCGCCTTTGGTCTCGTGGGGTTGCCTGATGCAGGTGTGAAAGGGCGTACTGGGGCCCGGCAGCAAGTTGCGCTGTGCCTTCCCGAAGAGACACCACGTCTACAACGAGGCCAGTCGGTGCGGAGGAACGGCGGCAGAAGGGGGCACGAGCGGGTGCACCGGCTCGATGAGGCCACCCGCGAACGGCTCTCTCAGGCTGGCGGTTCGGTCCTGTGGGACTACCTGTTCCTGGAGCGGCACGCGGGCGCTTGGCGGTGGAACCTCGACGGGCTGTGCATGTCCGGGGGGACGCGGACTTGGGGCACGGCAGGGTCACGTGCTACCGGACGAAGACCAACCCCCGCCGCCCAGGCCCTGCGGCTCGCCCCTCGGAGCACCTCCCCGACAACATGGAGGCTTGACGACTGCGTGCGCACCGTATGAGGTCCGATTCGATCCCCGGGCCTTGAGGCGTCAGGGATGGTCGTTGGGCCGCTGCGTACAGCCGGAGACTCCCTGCCCCGCCGACCGTCACGCTGACCGCCGAGCTGACCAGCGCGGCGCAACGGCAAAAAACCCTTTGCCCTCTCGCCACAGCGTGGCACAGTACGGGCTAGGCGAGTCACCGAGAACTGGCGGACGAAGTGGTTCGGGCCGGGGAGCAGGTGCGGACACCCCAGGAGTCACGGGGGGGCGCGCCGTGGTCCGCGTCGTGAGCCTCCTCTTGGGTCTCTGGCTCTGTACCGCAGGGTCGATCGTGGTCCTGTGGCACGGACCCCTCGCCCAACCTACCGGTTGGATCGCGCTCCCCTGGCACTCGGCCGGCTCTCGAGCCCGGGGGGAACGGTAATCTTCGGGGTTCTCGCGGTGTGGGGCACCTCGCGGCCCGGACGCTGGGAACCATGCCGGACCGTGATAATCATCGAGCGGCGGGGGCCGGTGCGGTGCTGGAAGCCGCCGTTGCCGGGTCAGGAACTGTGCGAGGAACACGCGCGGGAGGCGGAGGGCGAGAAGCGACCTGCCCCTTCCGCCATTGGGGACTTCGTCGTAGGATTGCTGGGCGAGATCAGTCCTGACTCGAGGATCATCGAGTTCACCGAGACTCCAGCGGGCAAATATGCCCTTCGCGTTGAGACGCGACCGGGGACTACGAAGTCAGTGCTTGTTGCGAAGCCCGTGATCGACAGTGCGGTGACTGATCCCTCCTCTCTCACGAACCTTCGAACCATCTTGCGTTCGGTGCTTCGGGCAGTGCCCTAGCGCCGTAAAGGTGGAGGAGCACCTACTCGATCGAAGAGGATCCCACGATCCTTCCCCTCGAAGATCCAATCGGCTCGTTTACCTGGCAAGGATGAGGACGAGCCACCCGAGGGCGGCGGTCGCCGCGAGCGCCGCGATGAGCAAAGCTG
>CAZDYT010000748.1:0-2379 GCA_964509395.1 uncultured bacterium | reverse complement strand
CCGATCACACACGCGGCGGTCAGCATCGGCCACTTGATCACGAACTCTCCCACGGCGAAGGCCACGCCCAGGGTCACCGTCCGTTTCTCGTCCACCGAAATCAGCGAGGCCGCCCAGAGCAAGTCCTGCCAAGCCAGCAGGAAGCCGAACAGGAAGGTGGCCACCGTCCCCGGAAGGGCGATTGGCATGATGATCCGCAGGAAGACCGTGAGGCGCGAGGCGCCGTCCACCAGCCCGGCCTCATCCAGCTCGCGGGGGATCGAGTCGAAGTAACCCTTGGACATCCACGCCGCGAACGGGAGGCAGATGGTGACGTACGCGATGATGAGACCTGTCAGGGTGTTGTAGAGCTCCAGCCGCGCGAGGATCTGGAAGTAGGGGCCGATGACGAGCACGCCGGAGATCATCTGGGTTGCCAGGAATCCTCCCAGCAGCGCCGTCCGAAACCGGAACCGAAACCGCGAGAACCCGTACCCCGCCAGGGCGCCGAGTGCCGTCGACAGGAGCGCCGTGGCGGCGGAGACTACGGTGCTGTTGTAGAAATAGGTGGCGAAAGGCTTGAGTTGCCACATCTCGACGTACGCCGCGAGCGTGGGGCGCTCCGGGATCCATCGGATGGGTAGGCTGAACGCCTCCGCCTCACTCTTGAGCGAGGTGGAGAGCATCCACGCGATCGGGAAGAGGGCGTAGACAGCCGCTGCGAGAAGCAGCCCGTAGGAGATGGCGGCGGTTACGCGCCGCTCCCGCCCGGTCGACCGCGCGCCGTCCGGGCCGGTCATCCGCGCTCCCTGCCGACGAGGACGATGTACGGGAGACTCAGGATGAGCAGGACGGCGCTCATGAGGACGGCGATGGCGGAGGCGTACTCGAAGGTGAAGAACTGGAAGTAGGACTTGTAGACGAGCGTCGAGAGCACCTCCGTGAGGGTACCCGGCCCGCCGCCGGTCATGGTCAGGACCAGGGCGAACCGGCGGAACTCCCAGACCATGTCCAGCGCGAGCGCGATCAGGATGATGGTGCGGAGGCCGGGGAGGGTCACGTTGAAGAACCGCCGGACGGGGCCCGCGCCGTCGACGGCGGCGGCCTCGTAGAGCTCGCGCGGGATGGCCATCAAGCCCGCGAGCAGCATGACCATGGGGAGGGGGTACCCGCGCCAGACATTGGCCAGGATCACGCTCGGGAAGGCCAGGGTCGGGCTCGACAGCCAGGAAAAGTCGGGTGGAAACGCGGGAACGACGGCGTGGAGCACGGGATTGAGACTGCCGTGGACCGGGTTCAAGATCCAGCGGAAGATGATGCCGGCGATGACGTCGGGGATCGTCCAGGGGACCAGGGCGATGAGCCGGAAGAGGGTCTGGCCAGGCAAAGCCTGGTTCAGGGCCAGCGCGAGGCCGAGCCCGAGCAGGAGGTGCCCCACGAGGCTCCACGCGACGAAAGCGAAGGTGTTCCCGAAAGTATGCTGGACCACGGGATCGGCAAACGCGTTGCGGTAGTGCTCGAGAGTCAGCCCGCGCGCCCCGGCGCCTCCCTCAGGGGAGAGGCTGAGCTTGAGCGTCACCACGGCGGGGAAGAGGAGCACCACCACGAGCATCACCGTGGCCGGCAGCACGAAGAAGAGACCGAGCCGGCGGTCGTGCCGCCCGCGGCGCGCCGCCATTCAACGGTTCCTATTTAGGGGACGGGCCAGGGGCTCGACACGCCCCTGGCCCGTCGGCAAGCGGATCGGAGCCAGCCTAGTGGCCCAGCACGCGGTTGGTCGCGGCGTTGGCGTCCCTCAGGGCCTGCTCGGGCGCCTTCACGCCGGTTAGCCCTTCCTGGACCGCCGTGATCATCGCGTCGCCGATCTTCGGCCACTCAGCGATCAGCGGTTCCCACTTCACGAACGGGGTCTGGGCTGCGAACACCTGGGCAAACTTGTCGTTCTTGACCTCGGGCGAGTTCTTCACGTCGAGGCGGGTCGAGAGCACCCCCGCGATCCGGAAGTTGCGCATCTGCTGGTCCTTCTCGTGCCAGGTCTTGTAGACCCTCCAGGCGGCCTCCGGGTTCCGGGTGGAGGTGCTGATCACCCGCATGCTGAACCAGGCCGAGGTCACCTTCTTCTTCCCCACGGGGACGGGGGCCAGGGCCATGACCTCCCGCACGTTGAGCTTGGGGTTGATGGCCTGCACGATGCCCATGGCGGCGGGCAGCGTGATGATCATGGAGACCTTGCCGTGGGCGAGCTGGGTGCGGACCTCTTGCGCCCCCTGCTCGATCGCGCCGGGAGGAACCACCTTGTGCTTGGTGAAGAGCTCGACGTACCACCGGAAGCCTTCGAGCGCCTCAGCGGTGTCCAGGGCCGACCGCTTGGCATCCGGGGTCAGGTAGTCACCGCCCGCG
>CAZDYT010000747.1:0-2381 GCA_964509395.1 uncultured bacterium | reverse complement strand
CCCAGACCAGGGGCCGATAAATCCACCCCTGGTCGCCGTCGGCGTGCTCCACCTTGAGCCAGTCCCCCGCCTCCTTCAGGACCCGGAAGGCGACCCCGCGGCGGGCCGTGAACGCGACGGGGTGTTGTGTGCCGGGCCCCGAGCGGACGTTGACCAGCCCCTTCGTGACGATGACGGCCGGCTGGTTGTCGGTCAGAGGGGCGTAAATCCACCCTGCGTATCCCTCGAAGTCCACGACCTTCAACCACCGGCCGCTCCGGGTCACGACCTTGAGCGGGTCGTTCTCGTAGGCCTCCCAGAGGCGCTCGTGCCGGAGGCTCGGCCCCTCCCGGACGTTGGCCGTCTCCGCGCTCACCCGGACAAAGGTTGCCGAGTCCGCCGCAGCCAGGCCCACGAGCCCGACCGCGCCGATGACGAGGACCGACGTCCGCCAGAACCGGCCCATCCCACTCATGAGGGCCCCCTTTTCGTGGTGAGAGGGTTGAGAGCGCCCGCCCCCGTGCTCACCGCTGCGTGCGCCAGCCGCGCTGCTTGAGGCACCGCGTGTAGAGCTCCGGGTCGATCAGGGGCCCGTAGCGCGTGGCCCCGTACCGCGCTTCCCGGAGGCACCCCTCGTCGTCTCGGTCGAAATCCGCCGGGGCGGCCCCAGGCTTGACCCACACGGCGGACGGGGCCTGTATGGCAGGGTCGGCCCGGATGACCCTGATCCGGGCCTCCACTGCCGCCAACTCGGCCTCGCGGTTCGTCTCGCGCAGAAGCGTGGCGTAGTCCTCCAGCATCGCCGCCACGGAGGGGTGTCTCGGGCCCGCCAATTGCTTTTGCAGGGCGATCGCCTGCCTCAAGAGCGGTTCGGCATCGGCGTACTGGTGCAGCGTCAGGTAGAGATCGGCCAGGTTCGTCAGGCTGGTCACGAGACGCCGGTCGTCTCGCCGTGAGGCTTCCGCACCCCTCAACGCCGCCAGGAACTTTCGCCGGGCCTCGGCGTACTGTCCGCGCTCATAGGCCGCGAGACCCGCGGAGGTGTCGCGCTCCCAGTTCGGGCGTTCGGCCGATCCCGCTGCGGCCCACAGGATGAGGCACGAGACCGCCAGGAGCCCCCAGGCGATCGCTGGACCGAGTGCGCGCGGGGTGGCGGGACGGCGGGGACGATTGCCGATGCGCCCTCGGGCCGTGTGCGCTTGGAGCGGGACGACGGGTCTCACCCGTGGGACGGGGGGCGAGGTTGCCGCTCTCGACGTCGCGGCCGGCAGACCGTGGCGGTGATGCAGGCTGAGCGCGGCGGCGTCCGGCAAGGCCCCGAGAGCATCGGCTCGGCGTCGTCCGCAACCCTCGTGCCATAGGCGCGGCCCCTGGCGGAACCTCGTGCGGAGGCGGACTTATTCGGTCGCCGGAACGCCGGGACGGCGGCGCCTCGCGCGCGACAGGATGGCGCGACCGCGACAGGTTGGCGCGCGGGGTCTCGAATCAGGACGCGGGCGGTGGCTCCGGCGGGGCGGGGTCGGGAACCGTGGTGCCTGCCAAGCCGCCCGTCCGGGTCCAACGCTGGAGTGTGCGGAGGCTCACGCCGAGGATCCGGGCGGCGGCGGGCCGATCTCCACGGGTCTCCGCGAGCACTTCCTCCACGTAGCGGGCCTGGAGCCCCTCCAGCGTGGGGCGCAAGGCGGACGCCCGGGACGCGGTCCCGGGCAGTGGGCGCACTTCGCGGAGCGTGAGCGTCTGGCCCGAGGCCAGGGCCACGGCCCGCGCGATCGTGTTCTCGAGCTCCCGCACGTTGCCGGGCCAGGGATGCGCGAGCAGCCACTCCATCACGCCGTCGCCGAGCCCCGTGATGCTCTTTCCCGCCTCCGCCGCGCAGCGCTCCAGGAAGTGCCGCGCGAGCAGCGGGATGTCTTCGGGTCGCTCCCGGAGGGTCGGGAGGCGGACCGGGATGACGGCGAGCCGATAGTAAAGATCCTCCCGGAACCGGCCCTCGCGAACCCGCGCCGCCAGGTCCGTGTTTGTCGCCACGATCAGGCGGAAGTCCAGCTGGACCGTCTCCCGCGAGCCGACCGGACGCACGGCCTTCTCCTGCAGGGCCCGGAGGACCTTGGCCTGGAGGGCGAGCGGCATGTCGGCCACCTCGTCGAGAAAGAGCGTGCCCCCGTGGGCCTCCTGGAGCAGGCCGGCCCGCCGCCGGTCCGCGCCCGTGAAGGCGCCCTTCTCGTGGCCGAAGAGCTCGGCCTCCAGCAGGGCCTCGGGGATCGCCGCGCAGTTCACGGCCACGAACGGCCCGCGGCTGCGCGGCCCGGCGTGGTGCAGGGCCCTATCAACTGGCCACCCACGTGCCGTCAGGCGATTGCTGCGGATCGTTACACTCAAGTCTATAAACTCGGCCTTAAGGA
>CAZDYT010000746.1:0-2402 GCA_964509395.1 uncultured bacterium | reverse complement strand
GGCGACGAGCCTGGAGGCCCACGAGCTGGCCTACCTCCTCGACCGGCTCACCGTTGCCGAGATCATGACCCGCGCGGTGATCACGGTCGGGCCCATGAGCCCGCTGGAGGATGCCGCGCGGCTCATGGTGCTGGAAAGGATCAGCGCGCTCCCGGTGACGGAGGGGGGGCGGCTCGTCGGGATCGTCTCGGAGACCGACGTCCTCCAGCTCTTCGTCAAGGCCATGGGCGCCGAGGAAGCCTCGAGTCGGCTGGATGTGGTGCTGGCCGACCGCCCGTCCGCCCTGACGGAGGTCGTCCGCACCCTGGAAGACGCGGGAGTGACGATCGCGAGCATCATGACCCTTCCGGGCCGTGCCGGGCTCAAGGAGGCCGTCATCCGGGTCAGGACGATCAATCCGGGTCCGGCCGCGAAGGCTCTCGAAGCCCGAGGGTACGCGGTCCGAGAATCCTGGCGGCGCTGATTCTTGGCGCACGCCGGCGACAGTGAGGAGGAGGTCGGCGATGTACAAGCGGATCTTGGTGGCGACCGACGGCAGCAAGACGTCTCAGCTCGCGCTCGAGGAGGCCCTGAGGCTCGCCCAGGGTGGGCAGACGCGGCTGCGGCTCGTCCACGTGATCGACTCGCCCTATGGCTACGCCGACGCCTGGTACGCCGCGGTCGCGGCGGATCTCGAAGCGATCCAGCGAGCCTGGCGCCGGGCTGGGCAGGACATCCTCGCGCAGGCCGCCACGGTGGCCCGGGAGGCGGGCGTCGAGGTCGAGACGGCGCTCCTGGAGACCGACGGGCGGCGCGTCAGCCGCGCCATCGTGGACGAGGCCGACCGGTGGGGCGCCGAGGTCATCGTGATCGGCAGCCACGGACGCCAGGGGCTCGAACACCTCTTGCTCGGCAGCGTGGCCGAGGGCGTCGTCCGCACGGCGCGGGTGCCGGTGCTGCTGGTCCGCGGCCAGTAGGCCGTGATCGGGCCTCGCACGCCTCGTGCTAGCCGGTGGCTCAAGAGCGTGTTGCCGAATGTGGACGGATGGATTATCGTTATAGCCCACCGGGGGGGAGCGCCGGCATGGTCACCCTTGAGTCACCCTCCTCGGGGTCGTGCGCGGCCGTCGTAGACGTCGCGGACGCTTCCCCGTTCACCGTCCGCGAAACCACCCCGAACGCTTCGCCGAAGCCGCGACTCCTCGAGCGCGTCCGCGACGCGATCCGCAGTCGGCACTACAGCCGCCGCACCGAGAAGACGTATATCGCGTGGATCCCCCGGTACATAGCGAGTGGCACGATCGCCGGAGAGCAGACCGTGGACATCGTTAGGGGTGCCCGCGTTCCGCGATGATAGCTGCCAGTCCGTGAGACCCCAGGCTGTATCCGTACCGACGGGATGGGACGCGGAGCTGGCTGTCGTGCACACCGGCGAAACGCCATACTGCAGCCGTCCGCGCAGAAGGTGCATCATGAACGCGCGAACCGCGGTACGGGCGCTTGCCGTCCTCGTCGTGACCCTCGGGTCGGTTCCCGCCGAGCCGCAAGCCCAAGAGAAGGCAGCGCGTGCTCTGACGGGGCAGGCGTCCGAGCCGCGCGACATCGGCGTCCTCTTCGCCGGGACGACGACGTTCCTTGGCGAGGGTGGCCTGATGGCCGGAAAGCCCCCGGCCTTCTCTCAGCGGTTGCGGGAACTGGGTTACGTGGACGGTCAGGATATTGCGATCCGGTTCCTCTCAGCCGAGAGCCAGGCGGATCGTCTTCCGGATCTCGCAAAGGACCTGGTCGACGACGGCGTCTCGGTCATCGTCGCGATCGGCGACCAGGCGGTTGAAGCAGCTCGGCGCGCGACGAAAACGATTCCGATCGTGATGGCACCGAGCCGCAACCCGGTTCGCTCGGGATTCGTCGCTGACCTCGCTCGACCTGCAGGAAACATTACAGGGCTGGCAACTTCCATGCCGAACTCCCACGCGACGCGACTCCGCACACTCAAGGAGATCGTCCCAACGATGTCCCGCGTGGCCGTCATCTGGAACTCGGGCGATCCAGCGCACGCTTTGGCTCTGGCGGATCTCCGGGCTGCCGCCTCTGAGATGGCGGGAACGACACTCCATTCGGTAGAGGTGCGCCGCCCCACAGACTTGCCACGTGTGGTCGCGGCTCTGGAGCCCCTCCGCGCCGACGCCCTCGTGGTGGTGGGAGACCCGTTCACCGTGCCATATCGCGCGTGGATCGTGAACGTCATGACTACGAGCCGCCTGCCCGCCATCTTCGAGGAGCGAGACTTCGTGGAGGAGGGGGGCCTGATCTCCCACGGGCCCCGTCACCCCGACCTGTGGCGGCGTGCGGCTGACTATGTCGACAGGATTCGGGCTTGTCGCAAAGCGGGGGGCAGTCATGACGCCCAGGCCGTCTCCAGG
>CAZDYT010000745.1:0-2406 GCA_964509395.1 uncultured bacterium | reverse complement strand
TGGTGCACGTCCATCCCGTAGCGGCTGGGGAGCACCTCGTAGATGAGGATCCGGGAGTGCTCCCGCTCGGCGGGGAGCATGCCCCCGTCCCCGGTGGTGGTGGAGGTGCCGGCCCGGGTGGCGCCCTGGCCCAGGGCCACCTTGGCGTTGTAGGAGAGGGCCCCGTAGCTCATCCCCGTGATCATCACGGGGATCTCGAGCTCGATGGGGCGCGCGGCGAAGCGCGTGCCCAGCACCGTCTTGGTGCTGCACTTCTCCCGGTAGCCTTCGAGCGGGATCCGGGTGAGCGTGCAGGGCAGGAAGGTGAGGTCGTCGAAGGACGGGAGCGGGCGTCGCCGCAACGTCCCGAACCCGCGGATCCGGTAGCGTCCGAGCTCCGCCTTGACCTGGATCTCCTCGATGACGTCGGGCGAGTAGATTCCGCTGGGCCGCAGGACCCGCGCGTCGCTCAGAGGGCCTGTCTCCATAGTTCGAAATCCTTCTTGTCGAAGTTCCAGAGCTTGCGGCCCGCCACCACTTTCTGGAGGCTCTTCGGAGCCGAGAGGCCGAAGCGGCCGAGGGTCGCGCCGAGGGCGGCTCGTTCTGCCGCGGTGGGCTCATGGACCACGGCGTCGTTCCCCAGCTCGGCGATCCGGCCGGCGACGAAGACCTCGGCCTCGTACATGGAGTCCGCGAGGGCCTCGTCCGCATCGCCGAGGATGATGATGGTGCCCTTCTGGGCCATGAAGCCGGTCATGTAGCCGGCATTGCCCTGGATCAGGAGGCAGCCGCCCTTCATCGAGATGCCCGCCCGCGCCGCGGCGTCCCCCCGGATCGCCACGGTCCCTCCGCGCAGCGCCGCGGCGGCGCCGCTCCCGGCGTTGCCTTCCACGATCACGGTGCCGGCCATCATGCACTCGGCCACGCCCCAGCCGGCCGAGCCCCGGATCTCCACCGTGGGGCCGTCGATCATGCCGGCCCCGTAGTACCCCACGCTCCCCTCGATGACGATCCGCACCGGCCGCAGGATCGCCACGGCCAGGTTGTGGCGGGCCCGAGGATTGAGGAGCGTGATCTCCCCGGCTCCCGCCTCGATCAGCCGGTGGATCTCCCGGTTGATCTCCCGGGTGGTCCTGCCTTCGCAGTCGACGGTCTTCATCGCCCGCCCTCAGGCGGCCTGCCGCCGGCGATGCGGGGGAAGCCCCCACACTCCGACCCGCCGGTTCGACGGCTCCCGGGTTCGAAGGTCGGCGTCGAAGGTCCTGCTGATCGCGACTTCTTCATTGGCGATGACGACAAACGCCTCGCCCTCCGCGACGAGGAGCGGCTTGAGGCAGAAGGGGTCCTTGGCATAGCCGAGGGCGTCCGCCGTCGCGGCCAGATAAGAAAAGCTGCCGTCCAGGTCTTTCACGGAAGCCCGGAGGGCCTCGTCGAACGGGAGGCCCTGGGCCATCCGGGCGGCCAGGTAGACGCCGATCACTTCCGAATCGTTCTCCGTGTAGAAGCGAACGCCGCGCTGCTCGTAGCGCCGCCGGAGCTTGTGGTAGTTGGTGATGTGCCCGTTGTGGACGACCGCGAGATCCAGGCTGCCGTGAGCCCAGAAGGGCTGCGAGTGCGAGAGGTCCACCCGGCTCTCGGTCGAGAGGCGGGTGTGCCCGATCCCGTGGCTGCCGTGGAACGCCGAGAGCCCGAAGGTGGTCTCCAGGTGCGCGGGGGCGCCCAGTTCCTTCAGGATCTCCAGCCGCCGCCCCACGCTGACGACCTCGACCTCCGGGTGGACCGCCTCCAGGGCCGCCTCGAAGGCCCGGACTTCGCCGATCGCCTCCACCACGAGGCGGAGGGAGTGGCCCTGGACCTCGGTGGCGCTCACCCGGGTCAGGGCCCGCGCGCGCTCGGCGACCTCGGCCGCCCTGGGCCCCAGGTCGCCCGCCTCGCCGAGCTTGACCCGCACCACGAATCCCTGCGGGTCGCCGTAGAGCGCCGCGCCCGCCGAGTCCGGGCCCCGCCGCCCGAGCGCCGTGAGCAGCGAGAGGAGGATCTTGCCCACCGGCGCCTCCCCCTCGGCCCGCTGGTCAAGGAAGCCGACGATGCCACACATGGATGCCCTCCCCCGTGGTCCTCGCCTGGATCGAAGCGGCTCGGCCGATCCGCGATCCCGTCGCTCGCTGTCGAGCCTCCTCAGCGCCGGTACAATACCAGACTGTTCTCGTGAGGCGCAATGCGCCGGCGCTGCGGCAGGCCGGACGGCAGAGTAGGGCGCTGCGGGGGCCGGTCCCCGCGACCGTTCCTCCGGCTCCTCCTGCCACCGGTCCCTGGGGGGCCCGCCTGGAACGCGCTACGCTCCGGTCACCTCGGGACCTGCTCCCAGCGGTTCGACAACGGTGGCAAACCGAGGGTCCACCTCCCGCAGGTAGAGTTGAGAGATCC
>CAZDYT010000744.1:0-2408 GCA_964509395.1 uncultured bacterium | reverse complement strand
CGGGACGATCCGGTTCTCCTCGATGTGGCGGAGCGGGACGCCCGCCTGGAGGAGCGCCGTCTCGAAGGTGAAGGAGCAGCCGAGGAGGAAGGCCACGAAGTCGTCCCGCCACTCCTTCGTGATGTCGGTCACCTCGGCCTCGAGTCGGCCCTCGCGGTAGATCCGGTAGCGGGGCAGATCGGTCCGGAGATCCGCGCCCGGCGCCACGCCCGCGGGCTCCGGATTCCCGGGATCGGTCACCTCGATGAGGGGGCAGGGACGCGGGTTGCGCTGGCAGAAGACGAGGAACTCGTAGGCCTGCGCCTGCGGCAGGACGACGAGGTTGGCCTGAACGTGGCCGGGGGCCAGCCCGGCCGTGCCGCCGCTGTAGCGACCCTGGCGGATGGCCTGGCGGATCTCCTTCGGGGTCTGCCCGAGCTCCATACGCGCCTCCTGTCGGGATTCTCGCCCACTATAGACCACGGCGACGCGCCCGGCAACCCGAGGCGCGTCCGAACCAGTCAGCCGTCACTTCGTCTTCTTCGCCCTACGGAAGACCGGTCCGGCGGCGAGTCCCGAGCGGCGGAAAGCCCTGACATGCTCCGCCAATTTGGCGTTATTCTCGGGCACGAGCCCGCGTCTTTGGCCGGTGACCCGGGTGGACCAAGGCCGCATCCTGAGAGCGAGGCCCCGTCATGAGTCGATCATGGGCGACCGCGTGATCCGGACCGAGCGGCCGTGACGACGCGCCCCGTGCCGTCCCAGCTGGTCGTGCCCGAGGGCTCGGGCCTCTACGGGCAGCTCCGCTCACTGGCTGGCACCCCGCGACTGGTGTTCTTCGCAGGCCTGCCGGGCACCGGGAAGAGCCTCCTGATCCACCAGCTGGCCCACCTTGCGCACGGGGCGGGGCGGACGGTCCATCTGCTCCAGTGGGACACGGCGCGCCCGGTGTTCGAGGCGAGCCCCGCCGGCCTGCGGTACCCCGTGATCGATGGCGTGACCCACGGCGCGATCCGCAAGGCCGCCGGCCTCTGGGTGCGCCCGGCCGTGCTCGAGTGGGCGCGGCGTCACCCGGAGCCCGAGCACCTGCTCGTCGGCGAGACACCGCTCGCGGGCAACCGCTTCATCGAGCTGGCCCAACCCCAGAACGACGCCGCCGAGCCGCTCCTGACGGCGCCCGCGACCCGCTTCGTGATCCCCGTCCCCTCGCGCGAGGTCCGCCAGCTTCTCGAGACGGAGCGGGCGCGGCGTGCCTTGGAGCCGCTCCATCCTCGGGAGCGAGAGGACGCGCCGCCCCGGGTACTGCACGATCTCTGGCGGGAGCTCGCCGGCGTCGCGGTCGCACTGGGCGTCGCCCCGGCGGCGCCCGCCCCGGCGGACGACGGGCCGCCCTATGACCCGGACCTCTACCGGCGCGTTTACGAGCGCCTGCTCCGGCATCGCCCCGTCGGGGTCATGCCGGTCGACGCACGGCTCCCCACCGCCACGACCTCGGTCTACGACTTCGCGATGGCGCGACGCGACCTCCTGCCGACCCCCGAGGACGCGACCAGCTTCATCCGGGAAGTGGAGCGGCGGTACCCCGACCCGAGGGCGCTGCGGCGCGAGATCGACCGCTGGTATCTCGTCTAGCGCGCGTTACGCGCGACCACGCGGGCTGGCCTCACGGCCGCGCGGCGCCTGCCACGGCGAACAGGGCGACCCGTCAGGCGGGAGGCAGCGGGACGCAGGCCTCGGGTGGGATCAGGAGCGTGACCGCCTGGTCAACCGCCAGGCCGGCTTCGGGCCGCGCCGAGAGCCGGAGCAGGGGCCCGCCCGCGGCCACGGAGACCTGGACGTCGAGGGCGTCCCCGAAGTACGCCACGCGGGTGACGGTCCCGGCGAGGACGTTCCAGCCTCGATCGCGCAAGTCCGGGAGCGCCGCCGGGTCGGACGCCACGGCGATGCGGTGCGGGCGGATCGAAATCGCGACGTCCGCACCGGCGCTGCACCCCCGGGCGTCCTGCACGCGGAGGGCCACACCGCCGGGAAGGCGCAACCGCCCGGCAGCCTCGAGGACTCCGTGGAGGAGGTTGGTCCGGCCGACGAACCCCGCGACGAACGCGGTCGCGGGCTGCTCGTAGACCTCCCGGGCCGTGCCGACCTGCTCGACGCAGCCTTCGCGCATCACGGCGATCCGGTCGGAGGTCACCATGGCCTCCGCCTGGTCGTGGGTCACGTAGAGCGTGGTGATCTGGAGCTCCTCGTGGAGCCGCCGGATCTCGAAGCGCATCTCTTCCCGGAGGTTCGCGTCCAGGTTCGAGAGCGGCTCGTCCAGGAGGAGGATCTCCGGCTCGACGACCAGCGCCCGGGCGAGGGCGACCCGCTGCTGTTGTCCGCCCGAGAGCTCGCCCGGGTAGCGATGCTCGTAGCCGGCGAGCTGGACGACG
>CAZDYT010000743.1:0-2417 GCA_964509395.1 uncultured bacterium | reverse complement strand
CATTCAGCGCCCGGCGAGGCAGGCCAGCGCGGCATCCAGGCCCAGGAGGTAGCTCTGCAGGCCGAACCCCGAGATCTGACCCCGGCACACCGGGGCGGTGACGGACCGGTGCCGGAACGCCTCTCGGGCGTAGAGATTCGAGAGGTGAACCTCGACCACCGGAATCGTCACGGCGGCGATCGCATCGCGGAGCGCGTAGGAGTAATGGGCGAGCGCCCCCGGGTTCAGGACGATCGTGGCGAAGCCCTGCTCGGCGGCCCGCTGGATGGCGTCCACGAGGGCTCCCTCGTGGTTCGATTGCCGGCACTCGACCTTCACGCCGCGGGTGACGGCATGCTGGGCGATCGCGGCGTCCACTTCGGCCAGGGTGAGCGTGCCGTACACGCCCGGCTCGCGCCGCCCGAGGAGGTTGAGGTTCGGGCCGTGGAGCACCAGGATGGTCGTCATCGGCACTCCTTTCCGCTAGCCCCGATCCGAGGAAGCCGCGGCTCGGCAATCACCAAAGGTCATCGGTGAGTTCCGGTTCGGCGCCAGTTACCCCTGAACTCTACCGCCGTGGCCGGTCCCCGTCGCATCCCGGCGTCCTCGGTCGTCGGCGGCCCTCAACGTACACGGAGTACGCCTCGGGCCGCCTCCTTCCTGCGTCCTAGGGTTGCTCGGGTCTCGGCCACGGCCCCAAGGTGGAGGGGCGATGAAACTTGACTCATTGACCACGGGTTGGGTGCTTCAAAGGAGTCTAGCATAGCTGCGTGGTGCCGGCGCAGAGATCGCGGCAACGGAACGAGTGCCGGGCGGCCCGAGGATCCACGCTCCCCCGCCCGGCGAGTGACCGCGCCGGCTCCGCTAAGACGGGCCGATGGGTCCGCCCTCAGGCCTACGCTCGCATGCTTCTCGACATCGCCTTCATCACCCTGGGACTCTACAGCGCGGGCGCCCTCGCGGCGGCTCCGTATCTGAGCGTCTACATGATCGTCTCGTCCGGCTCTACGAGGAGCTCGAGTGGGCTCACGACGAAGTGGTCCGCTTCAGCGTCGAGGTCCAGCGAGCCGGTCGGCTTCACGTTCTCGGCGAGGTTCTGGCCGGGGTCACCCATGAGAGTCGCAACGCGCGCCGCTTCAGATCTTGCAGGTTCTGCTGAACCTCGTGGGGAACGCGCAGGATGCCCTCCGTGGCGCACCCGGGCTGCGGGTCGTCAGCATCGTCGGCCTGGCCGACGACGAGCATGCGATCGTCGAGGTGCGCGACACAGGCCCGGGCGTCCCCCCGGAGATTCTGACTCGGCTCTTCGAGCCGTTCGCCACCACCAAGGCCTACGGGACGGGGCTGGGGCTCGCGATCTCCGCCGGTATCGTCCGGAACCTCGGGGGTGAGTTGACGGCGAAGCACTCCCTGGAGGGCGGCGCGGTGTTTCGCGTGACCCTTCCTGCGTCACCCGGAGACTCGACGCCGCAGGGCGGCGCGGTCCAGGTCCCTCGACCCGAATCGCCTGCCTTCGGCTCCTAGCGCGGACGTCCTCCGCCGAGGAGGTGGATTGAGCCTCCGCAACGTCACCGGCCGGGACGCTGCTGATCGCGGCAGAACCCGGCACGCGGGGGCGAGGTCTTTGGGGACTCAGTCGCCCTCACGGACCCTCGGTGGTCAGACGGCGGAGGAGTCCTTCGAGAGCTTCAGCGGCGTAGCGACGCGCTTCGAGGAGCGCCTCCTGCCGTTCGCGTAGCTCGCCCAGTGCACGAGCATTCGCTTCGTTCTCAGCCAGCAGGGCCTGATATGTTGACCGCACCTCGGCCAGCGCCCGAACGTTTTCCTCATGCTCACGCTGCAGGCGCTCATGGCTGTCTCGAAGTTCCTGGTATTGCTGCTCCAGGGCTTCGCAGTGCGCACGGAGCCGCTCGTGCTCGCGACTCAGCGCCTCCGCGTTCTCGACGAAGACGTCCCACTCCCTCACGAACTGGCGGATCAGATCGACCACCTCGTGTAGGCCCCCAATCTTCAGCTCCGCCATTCCCGTTCCTCCCGCCTCCTGGCTGAAGCCAGTGCCGAACCACCCTCCGGGGACTCGACCACGGGCCGAGGCGTCGGGCGATGCCACCTGACTCCCTCACCACGGGCCTCGTTCTTCAAGAACTCTAGCGCCGTGGCCAATCCCCGTCGCATCGATCAGCACGGCTGCTCGGGTCTCGGCCGCGGCCCGAGGTGGTGGGGCGATGAAACTTGACTCATTGACCCCGGGTTCGGTGCTTCAAGGAGTCTAGCGGGGAGCGAGCGAAGCGGTCAAGTGGCCACCGGACACCGAGGCGGTCGGGGCCGGCCTGCCGGGGGCGCCGCAGCTTTGCCCCACCGCCTCTCGGTCGCGCCCGAGGAGCCTGTCGGAGAAACCGCGCCACTCGCGAAAGAACGACCGCAACGCCTCAAGGTGT
>CAZDYT010000742.1:0-2418 GCA_964509395.1 uncultured bacterium | reverse complement strand
GGGCGCCCCCTCAGGCCTCGCGAGCCGGGCTTTCTACCATCGCGCTCGGTATCATTTTAGATGGCTTGATACGACTGTGATCAGGATCGCCCGGAGGACCGGCTGAACTTTTTACCTCACCACCTCGAGCGCTGATCCCGGTAGAGTCTCGGCTCAGAGCCATGCCTGAAGCCAGGGTGCTGCAATGATTGTCGTGATCGGTCTCTGGACCAACGGGCGCTCCAGCCTCGTCATCACCTCCGGATGGATCCCTTCGAGCGCGCGGAGCACCGAGGGCATCGGGTACACGCAGTGGCGGGCCGAGCGGGTCTTCGCGCTGGTGCCAGCCCAGGCCTTCGTCGCGCAGTGGCTGTCGAGCTTCCAGAAGTTCCCGCCGCGGCAGAAGCCGGCCAGCTTCGGCATCGACCAGGTGATGGAGAAGCTCATGTCAGCCGGCCACTCGAGCCGCTGAGGGCGCCGGGATGCGGCGGGCAGCAGCGATGACACGTCACGCTGGCCGAGCGCGCGCCGAACCCCGGGGAGTTTCCCGGCGCGCCGGTCACGGCGGACTACAAGCCGCCGTTCACGTTCACCGGCAAGATCCACACGGTGACCGTGGACCCGAGTGGCGAGCTGATCAAGCACGAGGCGGCCACAATGCGAGCCATCATGGCGCGGCAGTAGGACCCCGACGGGGGTGACAACATCGGGTACTGGAACCCCAGTTGCTACAGCCGGGGCATCATGGGCTACCGGACGCCGAACATCGACCGGATCGCCCACACCGAGGACGAGCCCGAGAATCCGGAGGAGCGACTATCTATGAGGCGTGCGTGCTAGAATCGACACGCTATGGGCACGACGAGAATCGACGCGAAGGCGGCGACGGAAGCGGTGAATCGTCTTGTCGACGAATACCGCGTCCGGTGCCTCTGGTTTCTGCGGCCCGACTACTACCCGTCCACGCTGGAGGAGCAGCTCCAGACCCTCGGGTACATCGAGCGCCACGGCGACCGCGAGGCCTTCCGCCGGGCGGCCACGTTGAAGCGATGGCTCTCACCGGACTCCAGCGTGCCGTCTGCCGGCTCTTAGCGGAGAACCGCATCGCGTCGGGCGAGAGCTACGTCGCCGGCGGAGTGGCGCTCAACGAGCTGATCGCGGCCTCGCGCATCTCGCGGGATGTCGACCTCTTCCACGACACGGACGAGGCGCTCGCGGCGAGCTGGCGCGCCGACCGGCTCCTGCTCGAGGCGAACGGCTTCGATGTGCTCGTCGTGAGGGCGCGCGCGACCTTCGTCGAGGCGGAGGTCAGCGCGGTCGGCGAGCGGGTCCGCCTGGAATGGGCGCGCGACAGCGCTTTCCGCTTCTTTCCGCTCCAGCATCACGAGGAGTTCGGGCTGACCCTCCATCCCTTCGACCTCGCTACGAACAAGGTGCTCGCCCTCGTGGGGCGCCTAGAAGTGCGCGACTGGGTCGATGTGATCGCGAGCCACGATCGTCTCCAGCCCCTCGGCTACCTCGCCTGGGCCGCGTGCGCCAAGGACCCGGGCTTCGGCCCGGCGGCGATCCTGGAAGGCGCTGCACGCTCCGGCAGGTACTCCGCCGAAGAGGTGCGTCAGCTCGCGTTTGCCGGCGAAGCCCCGGATGCGGCCGAGTTAGCGCGCGCGTGGCATCGAATTCTCGATTCGGCCCGCCAGATCGTCTCGCTCCTCCCGCCTGAAGAGGTCGGCACTTGCGTGCTCGACGCGTCCGGCGGGCTCTTTCGGGGCTCCCCCGCCGAGCTCCGCGGGGCGCTTCGCGAGAGCTGGATCGTCTTCCACCGGGGACGAATCCGCGGCGCCCTGCCTCAGTTGAAAGCGTAGAGAGGGAGGAGGTCACGATGAGCACCTTGAGTGCGCCGAGCGCCTTCCACGTGCTGACCAAGCCGACCGGGGCCATCTGCAACCTCGACTGCAAGTACTGCTTCTTCCTCTCGAAGGAGGAGCTGTACCCGGGAAGCCGCTTCCGCATGTTAGACGAGGTGCTCGAGCGCTACATCCGCCAGTAGTTCGAGAGCCAGTGCGGTCCTGAGGTGACGATCGCCTGGCAGGGCGGGGAGCCGGGCGAACGGACCCGATCGATTCCGTCGGATGACGGAGGCGGGGGCCGACGAGGTCTGTGACTACCGAGCCGTGCACGTCTACTTCGATGACGAGGGCGCCCTGGCGGCCGTCGCCGGAGCGACTGCCCGGCCCATTCTCGTGACCGAGACCGGGACCGCGGTCGCGAGCCAGCACGTCCCTGGTACACCTAGGTCGTGCCGCGAATCCGCGCCGTGCTCGACGCCCAGCTCGTGTTCTGGTACGTCCTCCTCGAGTCGCTGGACGCCTACCCCGGCTTCAGCCTCATCGCCCCCCCTGCCGGACGCGGCCGGCCAGCCGCAGCCAGTTCCGGGCTCCG
>CAZDYT010000741.1:0-2432 GCA_964509395.1 uncultured bacterium | reverse complement strand
AGTACCGGCCGTTCCAGGGGAACACCTCCTTGGCCTGCCAGGCCTTGAGGGTCAGGGCGAAGGCCTCCCGGTAGCGCTCCCGCTGCTCGATGGGGGTGATGCCGTAGCAGAGGTTGACATCCATGGGACTGCCCAGGGGCAAGCCGGCCACGAGCCGCCCGCCGCTGATGCAGTCCAGCATGGCGTATTCTTCGGCGACGCGGATGGGCGGGTTGGAGGTGGGGAGGGTGGAGCCCATCTGGACGATGGCGACCGGCATGCCCTGGGTGAGCTTGGCCAGGACGCTCCCCATGAGGTTGGGGCTGGGCATGAAGCCGTAGGCGTTCTGGTGGTGCTCGTTGGTGCAGAGGCCGTCGAACCCGCACCGGGCGGCGTAGAGCAGCTCGTCCAGGGTCCAGTTGTAGTACTGCCCCACCCGGCGGGCGTCGGCCAGCTCCCACCAGGGCGGGGTCACCCAGACGGAGTCGTAGCGCGTCTCGAAATCCGCGGGCAGCTCCCGGTGGGGCATCAGGTGAAAGGCGCTGATCTTCATCCGGTTCCCTTCCGCACCCCCCGCGGGCCGTCGCGGTGGGTGCTCCGCTCCACTGCCTGGCGTGGCCCGGGCGCCTCCAAAGTACGGGCGGCCGCTCGACCGTGTCAATGCCCGTCCCTGGCGAGGGATGCGGCGCCATGTGCCGGGGCGGAGTGACCGAGTCGGCCGCGCGGCGGGTACGTCGAGACTTCCCGATCCGGCTCGGCGGGCACGTGTCGGAGTTGGATCATCCGTGACATACTCTGGCGATAACTGCGGTATGAGGGAAACGGAGGACACGACCATGGCCAAGGCGTTTGGACTCTCGCACGTCTACGTCGGGGCAGCGTGCTGGACGGCCGGAACGGTCGGCGGGATCTTCCGGCGGGTCACGGGTGACGACCGCTGGGAGCATCTCACCAAGGGGCTGCCGCAAGGCATCAACGTCCAGGCGGTCACGCTTCACCCGACGAGCCCGGAAGTGATCTACCTGGGCACGCAGAACGGGCCGTACCGGAGCACGGACCGCGGCGAGCGCTGGGAGCGGCTCGGTTTCCCGGATGACGGCACACAGGTCTGGTCGCTCCTCGTGCATCCGGGGAACCCGCGCATCCTCTACGCGGGGACTTCGCCGGTTGGCGTCTTCCGGAGCGAGGACGGCGGCGACACCTGGCGCCGGCTGCCGAAGGCGACGCAGCCCGAGCGGGTCAAGATGAGCTTCGACTGCCGCGTGATGCGACTCGCGGCCGACCCCGCCCGTCCCGACGAGCTGTACGCGGCGCTGGAGGTCGCCGGCGTCATGCGCAGCCTGGACGGCGGCGAGACCTGGGAAGACTGCAGCGCGGGCCTGGTCGAGCTGTCCGAGCGTCCACGTCTCAAGAGCAGGATCCAGAGCGAGAGCGACAGCGAGGGCATGCTCGACGGCCACGCCCTGTGCATGAGCGCGGCCCGGGCCGGCACGGTGTTCCTGGCGGTGCGGATGGGGCTGTTCCGCAGCGCCGACCGCGGCGGGACGTGGCAGGACATGGAGGTCGGCCGCTTCTCGCCGCTGACGTACGCCCGCGACGTCCGGGTGTCACCGCGGGATCCCCGCGTCCTCTACGCCTGCCTCAGCCCTGCTGCCCGCAGCCAGGACGGATCGCTCTACCGGAGCCAGGATCTGGGCGAGACCTGGACGCGCTTCGACCACGGCGTCAAGGCCGACCGCACCATGATGGCCGTGGCGCTGCATCCGCGCGATCCCGACCAGGTCTACTGCGTGAGCCGCAGCGGTCAGGTCTTCGGTACCCAGGACGGCGGCCGGACGTGGGACGAGCATCGGCTGCCGGAGGGTGTCGAGGACGTCTACGCGATCGCCTGCGGCTGACGGGCCGGCGCTCTGACGCGCCCCGCGCCCAGGGGCCCTGGCACTGCGGGCGCCGCTTCTCGCAGACGGCCCGCACGACCTCCTGGTGGTCCTGGTCAGCCAGTCGTCATGATTGTCAGCGACTTCCCTCGGCCCCCGAAGATCGAGCCCACGGTTCCTGGATCAGCAGCGGTCGCGGGTGGTCACGATCGGCCTCCTGAGCAGGGTTTACATGGCTGCTGGGCTGCCATAATATCTCTGGCAGGAGGGATGCCATATGAGCCCGGGTGCGCTGCGGAACTTTCACATCCCCCTTCCCGAGGACGTTTACCGACTGCTCCGTGACGAGGCCGCCTCGGCGAAGCGGCCGGCAACTGTGTTGGCTCGACACGCGATCGAGGCCTGGCTCCGTCAGAAGAGGAGGGCCGCTCTCCGGGAGGCCATTGCCGCGTACGCGGCCGCCCACGCCGGCAGTGGGGCTGACTTGGATCCCGCGCTGGAAGCGGCGTCCCTTGAGCTATGGCGAGTCCCGAAGCGGGGTCGCCGGTGAGACGCGGGGAGGTGTTCTGGGCGAAC
>CAZDYT010000740.1:0-2438 GCA_964509395.1 uncultured bacterium | reverse complement strand
CTTCCAGCGGATCCGCGACAGCGGCGCGGAGAGGGGCCGCCGCGTCTCGGGCGGGACGGTCTGGCTGAATGGGACGCCGGTCATTCTCCCACGGGACTTCAACCAGCGGGTGGCCCAGGTCGTGCGCCCGGTCACTCTCCGACCGACGAACACGCTCGAGGTGCGCCTTGCGGGGGGCCCGAGAGGTCGCGTTCGCATCACCGTGGACGGCTACATGCGCTGCCTCCGCGTCCGGATCACCGCGCCGCTGTCGGGGAGCGTGCTGCGCGAGCCCGCCACGCTCGTGGAAGGCGAGCTGGAGTCGCGCGGCACCGCCGGCGTGAGGCTGCGTGTCTCGCTTCCCATCCGCGGCCAGTCGCTCGACCTGTTCGTGCCGGCCGAGGTCCACGGCCGCCGCTTCGCCGCATGGGTGCCGCTGGCCCCCGGCGCCGTCCGGTTCGTCGCCCTGGCCTCGGATGACGCGGGGCGCACGGCCGAGGACGCCGTTGCCGTCACGTTCGAGCCGGACCCGCCTGGGAACGACCGGCCGAGCCGTCCCGACGTGTCGCCAACCGTCGGCTTCGCGCCCCTCACCGTGACGTTCGGGGGGAATGCCGCGACCAACCCCGATGTCGATCTCCTGAACCTGGACGTGGACGGAGACGGCCAGCCAGACTTCCAGCTGGCGGACTTCGCGAGCCCGCCGCACGAGGTCACTTATACCTACCAGGCGGACGGCTTGTATGTGGCAACATTGGTCATTCGAGAGGGGACGACGGGCTTGGCGTTCACGTCCCGCGTGCCGATCAACGTGATCCCGGTGCCCGACCTTCCGGTCGTCTGGAACGGCTTTCGCGCTGCGCTCGGGCGCGGCGACGTCGAGGCCGCACTGCGGCTCGTCGCCGACGAGGCCCGCGATCGATACCGGCGGGTGCTCGAGGACCTGCGGGCCGACCTCCCGGCCATCGCGGCGGCGCTCCAGGACGCGACCCCGCTCGTGGTCAGGCCCGAGTACGCGACGGCCTCAACCCAGCGGGTCCGGGGCGGGCAGACCGAGGGGTTCATCGTGCACTTCGTCCGTGACGCCGACGGCGTCTGGCGGATCGCCAGCATGTGAGGGGCGACCCATGACGCGACCGCGGTCCGTCCTCCGCGCCCTCATCCTCGCGAGCCTGGCCGGCGTCTCCGTGGGGGTCCCGGGCGCCGCCGCCGCGGGGCCGCCCGATTCCTATTCGGCCGCCGAGATCCGCGGCTGGGTCGTCGACGCCGAGACCAAGCAGCCCCTCGAGGGCGTCCACGTCGTCGCCCAGTGGATCCTCGATACCGGGATCGTCCACGGCTACCACGTCACCCCGCTTTACATCCTGGAGACCGTCACCGACGCAAAAGGCGAATACTACTTCCCCCCCTGGGGCCCCAAGCCGCGCCCGACGTTCGCGCGCCTGGATACTTTCGATCCCCTCCTGACCTTCTTCAAGCCGGGATACAGATTCATCAACAGGGCCAACGCCGTACCCCACGACAACGCGCTGCGCACATCTCGGTGGCACGCGCAGAGGGTGCTTCTCCAGCCGTTTCGCGGCACCTTAGAGGAATGGGCCCGACATCTCCAGCTCCTTCAGGATCGGCTGGGCTGGGGGCTCCCGAGAGAGGAGTTCCCCGGACACGTCAATGACTACTGGCGCCACTTCCCGCGGATCGTGCTAACTATCGTCGGGCAGCAGCGTCTGCTGCCTGATCACCTTCGGGCTGGCACAGCGCCTCTCGAGCGGTGGGGCGTGACAGAGGACCAACTCCGGGCGCTCGGCGGGCAGAGAGGACGTTCCGAATGATGATACGTCGCAATCATGTGTGGGTAGAGATCGTCGCCGTATCGATAACGCTCGGCATCTGTCCCGCAATGGCGGGGGCGTATGATGCCGCGACCCATCGCGCACTCTCCCGTGCGGCCTTTCGGGCCAGCGGGACAGACTCGACGCTCGGAGCGTACGGACTGTCGTCGAACCACGTCTTCCCGGGAGAGATCCTTGTGGACTTTGAGGCAGGACGGTATACGCCGGAGGACTGGGTGGCCCTCGGCGGAGTCAAAGAAGACAGCCCACCCTGGCGGGTACTTAACCACTTCTACGATCCTGTCCACAAGGTCGGCCTTGTGGGCAGCTCCGGAGCACCCGAGTGGGCCCTAGAGGAAACCGGCGAGTTCCAGAATCACTCCTACCGGGATGCCCGCGAGGCACTCTACCAGGGGCTCACTCGGTCCAGTCGGGAGGCCCGCGAGCGGCAGCTGGGTCACCTATTCTTCACGCTCGGGCATGTGATCCACGTAATCCAGGACATGGCCCAACCCCAGCATACCCGAGGCGATGCCCATCTGCCGCTGGGCGCGTCGGCAAGCCTCATCGAGGCGTACGTGGAGCAGAACATCGACCGATTCGTGCTCGCTCAGTCGAGCCAACCGG
>CAZDYT010000739.1:0-2439 GCA_964509395.1 uncultured bacterium | reverse complement strand
TGGTACGGCTCGGGCTCCACGAAGCCCGAGGGCACGCTGTTCGAGTGGCTCGTGGCGGACTTCCCGGTGTACGACGCCTTCGAGTCGGGTCTGGTTAAAGTTGTGCGGCTCCCAGACCCCGACGAGCAGGGCCGCATCTACCTGGACCTCTGGGACGACGTAAAGGGAGCCAGGACCAAGGAGGAGTATCTCCGCGGCTGCAAAGGTGCGATCGCCGGCATCTGGGGCTCGTGGAAGAAGGACTTCGAGGAATGGGGCTCGACCTTCGAGTTCGCCCGGGGGCCGAGCCCGGTACTCCTGTGCGTGGCGGACAACGCCACCCGGGCCGCCTGGCTGTTCGAACACCTGACCCGGGAGTACGAGCTGTTGCGTAACCCCGACGACGAGGACCGCCGCCGCTGGGTCACGATCCAGGTGGACTCGAAGGTCTTCGACGCGGACCGGGGCAACGAGGCCGTCCTCCGCGAGATGGTGAACACCGTCGGCAGGAGGGGGAAGGCCGGCGAGCACGTCCGCTGCATCGTGAGCGTCAACATGCTCTCCGAGGGCTGGGACGTGCAGAGCGTTGGCCACATCCTCGGCCTGCGCGCCTTCGGCTCCCCGCTCCTCACGGAGCAGATCATCGGCCGAGGGCTCCGCCGGACGAACTACGACGTCCTCAACCAGCCGCTCGAGGAGCGCCCCGAGGGGTCGGAAGAGACGGTGGACGCCTTCGGAATCCCCTTCCTCGGGTTCCCCGTTGAGCGGAGGAAGCGCCCGCCCACGGGCGAGTGGGGCCAGAAGCCGGTCTGGATCGAGCCGGACCCGAAGAAGGCGAAGCACCAGGTCCGCGTTCCGAACGTCCGGTCCTGGGCGGTCGGCGTGATCCAGTCCCTCGCCGATCTCATCCGCGTCGAGGAGCTACCCGAGGTCCGCATCAACCCGAAGGAGACCCCGCCGGACGTGTGGGTGCGACCGGTCGTCGGCGGCCAGCCGGAGGCGGTCCTCACGCTGGAGGAGTTCCGGCGGGAGTGGCCCTTCCTCAAGACGGCCTTCCTCATGGCCGAGGAGCTTTTCGAGGCGACCAACCCAGGTGCTGCCGCCAAGCTCGGGATCGGCCCCACGTTCGACGAGCTACTCGATCTCAGCCGGCGTTACCTCGGGTCGAGGGTGCGCGCGCTCGAGGCGGATGGTCTGAGGAGCGACCTCCGCGACACCGGGATCTACTACTGGCGCCGGCAGGCGCTCGACGTGCTCGAGAACGCCGTCCGGGGTGCGGGGCTCGCTGGCGTCGAGCCCGTGCCGATCCTCGGCAGTCCCGATTGGCTCGACTCGGCGAATCTGCGGCGGTTTCAGTGGACGGGGCTGTTGGCCGAAGGCAAGCGCTGCCATACGAACAAGGCCCCCTGCCACACCGACCTCGAGAAGCGGTTCGCGGAGTTCCTCGACCGCGCCACCGACGTCGTGCGCTACTTCAAGAACGAGCGCTTCGGTTTCTCCGTGACCTACTACGAAGGCAACCGGCCCCGGCAGTACTACCCGGACTTCATCGTCGTCGCGCGCGAGGCGGACGGCCGCGAGGTGACGTGGCTCGCCGAGACGAAGGGCGAGATCCGGCCCAACACGCCCTTGAAGAGCCAGGCCGCGACGCTCTGGTGCGAGAAGATGAGCCGGACCGCCTACGGGCAGTGGCGGTTCCTGTTCGTGCCTCAGCGCAAGTTCGAGGCGGCCCTCACGGCCGGCGTGAAGTCGCTCGCTGGGCTGGCCGCGTCCTTCCTGGTGCCGCGGCCGGAGCCCCAGCTCCGCTTGATCCCTCTCGACGACGCGCGCGTCAGGCGGGAGGCGTTCAGGACCTTGCTGCCCCTGTACAGCCTCAAGGCCGCCGCCGGCCACTTCGGCCGCGGGGAGGCCGTGGAACCCAAGGGCTGGGTAGAAGCCGAAGGAATGGGAAACCTCGATGAGCGCATGTTCGTCGCCCGGGCGGTCGGCCGATCCATGGAGCCCGTGATCCACGACGGCGATCTCCTGGTCTTCCGCGCCGACCCCGGCGGGACCCGCCAAGGGAAGATTGTGCTTGCGCAGTACCGCGGCACGGCGGATCCCGAGACCGGAGGCTCGTTCACCGTGAAGCGCTATTCCTCCGAGAAGCGCGAAGCCGACGAGGGCGAATGGCGGCACGCGCGGATCGTGCTCTCGCCCCTCAACGCGGACTACGCGCCAATCGTCATCACCGACAACGCAGCCGAGGAGTTCGGAATCGTGGCAGAGTTCATCGCGGTGCTTCGGACACTACCTTGAGATACTCCCGTGCGGCGCCAGCTATCATAACAACACAACGGCATGCGGCTGACTGGGCTTCGCGCCGCAGTTGATGCCGGGCGTTGACATCACACGGATACGGCCATGGCTAAGGGCCCGTCAGGGAATAAGCGTGTCATATCCTGCGCCGTCGACGACTGG
>CAZDYT010000738.1:0-2448 GCA_964509395.1 uncultured bacterium | reverse complement strand
TGGTCGTGCTCGGGATCATGTTCGCCGGGATCGCCGCCCCCACCGAGGCCGCCGGCGTCGGCGCCTTCGGCTCGATCGTCATCGTGACCCTTCAGCGGAACTTCAGCTGGCGGAAGCTCTACCAGGCCTGCGAGAACACGCTCAAGGCGACCGCAATGGTGCTGTGGACCATCTTCGGCGCCCGGTTCGTCGAGTACTCGCTGCTGACCTCGGGCCTCGGCAAGTGGGGGATCCTGCTGTTCATGCAAGCGATCCTGCTCTTCCTGGGCTGCTTCCTGGACTGGGTCGGGATCCTGATGCTGTGCGTGCCTATCTTCGTGCCCATCATCAAGACCCTGGGCTTCGATCCGATCTGGTTCGGCGTCCTCTACGGCGTGAACATGCAGGTGTCGTTCCTCTCGCCCCCGTTCGGGTACGCGCTCTTCTGACGCCCCGGGGCGCGATCGGCGGCTGCGAGCGGGCGAGTCACCGCGTCCCGCCGGCGTTTCCGGAACTGAACACGCCGTAACGCAGGGTGCCACGCTGCTGCCATTTCGTGGGGCGATTCTGACGTATTGAAGGCGATTCGGGGGCTTCCGGCGACAACCGGAAGCCCCCAATCGAAGTGGTCTAATCCACTGATCTTTCGGTGGTAGGCGGAGCAGGGCTCGAACCTGCGACCTCAGCCTTGTAAGGGCTGCGCTCTCCCGGACTGAGCTATCCGCCCGTGCTTGGATGATCGCTATTTACGGGACACCTGTCAACTGAAATGACGCCACTGTGCCCGATATTGTGCCCGTCGGGCCCGGCGAGCTGCCGGGCGACATCCCGTCTGTCCAGGCGACCGAGGCAGGGGTCGGGACCGAGCCTGACCTCATGCCCGCGGATGGGGCAGTGTAGGTGCGAGCAGGCGCACTAAGCCAGCCTGGTGCGCCGGAGCAACAGGGCGTTGAGGGTGACGATCACCGTCGAGGCACTCATCAACACGGCGGCCCATTCGGGGCGCAGGAGTACGCCCAGGCTGGGGTACAGGACGCCCGCCGCGATCGGGATGGCGAGTTGTAGATCGCCGCCCAGAACCGGTTCTGCTTGATCTTGCCGCGCACCGCCCGCGTCAGCCGGACGCTCCCGGCCACATCGGCGGGATTGGTCTTCACGAGCACCACGCCGGCGGTCTCCACGGCGACGTCGGTCCCGGCCCCGATGGCGATGCCCACCTCGGCCCTGGCCAGGGCCGGCCGTCCTTCACCCTGTCCCCCACCATGGCCACCCGGCGGCCCTCGCGCTGAAGCCGTTCGATCTGAACCGTCTTGTCCTCGGGGAGCACTTCCGCGATGACGGTGTCCATCCGGAGCGCCCTCGCCACCGCCTCGGCGGTGCGGCGGTTGTCGCCGGTCCCCACCGCCGGGTGGCCGGGCTGGCAGCAGGAGGCCTCGCACGGCGTGCAGGCGCGGCCATAGCCCGCTCGCTCGAGCCGCGCTCGTATCTTCTCAGGCGAGGTCCGCACGGGGTCGTACGTCAGGTGGGCTACCGCCCGTGTGAACTCAGTTCACACAGGGGCTCTCGCGCGGCGGTGTCATCCAAGCTCAGTGGTCTAGCGAAGGCCACGATCAGGTCGCCGGGGCGAATCCCGGCGCGCGCCGCCGGGCCATTGGGCACCACCTGGGCAACGATGGCGCCCTCCGGCGTCGAGCGACCGAGCTTGCGGGCCAGCTCCGCGGTGACCGGCGTGGCCGCGATGCCGAGCGAGCCGCGGGTGATCCGGCTGTGGACCTTCAACTGCGGCACGAGCTCCTTGACGAGGTTGATCGGAATCGCCAGCCCGACGCCGACCGACTCGCCTGTGTGGCCGAAGATGATGCTGTTGATCCCGACAACCTCTCCGCGTGCGTTGAACAGGGGACCACCGGAGTTGCCCGGGTTGATCGGGGCGTCCGTCTGGATGAAGTCGTCTTCCGGCCCGAGACCCAGCACCCGCCCCTTTCCGCTGACGATCCCCGCGGTCACCGTCTGCTCAAGTCCGAACGAGTTGCCGACGGCGAGCACCCAGTCGCCGACGCGGACACGATCAGAGTCAGAGTCGCCGAGTGGCGCGACGGGAAGCGGGCGGTTAGCGTCAACCTTGAGCAGTGCGAGATCGGTGAACGGGTCGGTCCCGACCACCCGCGCCTCGTACTCCTCCTCGTGACGCCCCATCCAATCCCGGGTCGTCACGGGCACCCCCGCGGCGCCCGCACGAATACCGCTTGAGGGGCGCTGCGTCTAATGTGCGACAATTCATGATGATAGAAGGAGGACCGATGATGGGGACGTGCGGGAGCCGACGGGCGCGCCTGATCGGGGTTGTGGCCACTCTGGCGTTCGCGCGCTCGGTGATGTTGTCGGCCAATCCTCGAGATCACCGAGATGTGCCACGCCAAGGGGGTCCAGCTTTACATGGAGGAGCGGATCGCGAGCACGGCGCCGTCG
>CAZDYT010000737.1:0-2449 GCA_964509395.1 uncultured bacterium | reverse complement strand
CCGCGTTCCTGATCGCCGCGTTCACGCGCCTCCTGCGGACGCCGCCGGCGCGCCTGGGCGGAGCGGCGCCGCGGGCGCTGATCATCGCGCCCACGCGCGAGCTGGTCGTGCAGATCGATGCGGATGCGCGGCTCTTGGGCCAGTTCACGGGGCTCCGCTCCCTCGTCGTGTTCGGGGGCGTCGACTACGCCAAGCAGCGCGAGGCCCTCCGGGGCCCGATCGACCTCCTGGTCGGGACCCCGGGCCGCCTCATCGACTACCTGAAGCAGCGGGTCTGGTCGCCGGCGCACGTGGAGGTCCTGGTCCTCGACGAGGCCGACCGGATGTTCGACATGGGGTTCATCGCCGACATCCGGTGGATCTTGCGGCGCCTGCCGCCTCCGGAGGCGCGCCAGTCCTTTCTCTTCTCGGCGACCCTCTCCTTTCGCGTCCTCGAGCTGACCTACGAGTTCATGAACAACCCGGCCCAGATCACCGTGTCGCCGGAACACGTGACGGTGGCCGAGGTCGAGCAAGTGCTCTACCACGCGGGTCGGCTCGAGAAGTTCGGGCTCCTCTTGGGGCTGCTGCGCACCGAGCAGGGCGCGCGCGTCCTCATCTTCGCCAACACGCGGGAGGAGGCCCGGCGGCTCGTCGAGCGCCTCGAGCGCAACGGCCACGTGGCCCGCGGGCTCACGGGAGACCTTGACCAGCGCCAGCGGCTCCGCACGCTCGCGGAGTTCAAGGACGGGACGCTCCCCATCCTCGTCGCAAGCGACGTGGCGTCGCGCGGGCTTCACATCCCCGAGGTGAGCCACGTCTACAACTGGGACCTGCCGCAGGATCCCGAGGACTACGTGCACCGGATCGGTCGCACGGCGCGGGCGGGGGCGACGGGGAAGGCGATCAGCCTCATCGATGAGGCGAGCGCGTTCTACCTCGAGGCCGTGGAGCGGTTCATCAGCCAGAAGATCCGGGTGGAGTGGGCACCGGACGAGCTGTTCCTGCCCGAGATCAAGCCGACCGCTGCGGAGCGGCGGCGGTTCGCCGCGGAGCGGGAGGCGCGCCGCGGTGCGATCCGGGGGCGCGACACGGGCGCCGGGTGGCGCCGACGACGGGGACGCGGGTCCGCCGAGACCGCGCCGGCGCCGGGGACAACGGCGGCGCCGCCCCCGAAGGCCGGCTGAGATCATCGGAGGGGCGGCGCCCTCCTTTCACGGCTAGATCAACGAGCGCGACTGGCCCCCGTCGACGTTGAGGCACGCGCCCAGCACGAGGCTTGCCGCGTCAGAGGCGAGGAAGGCCACGACGCGGGCGATCTCCTCGGGGCGGCCCAAGCGCCCGAGCGGCAGGTCCGCCTTGATGAACGCGGCGATGCCCTCGGGGTCCTCCCGCAGTCGCCGCTCCCAGCCGCCGCCGGGGAAGAGGATGGAGCCCGGCGCGACGCTGTTGACCCGGATCCCGTACGGCGCGAGCTCGAGCGCGAGCGCCTTGGCCATCGCGATCTCGGCGGCCTTGGCGGCCATGTAGGTGGGGCGGCGGACGTAGGCCCCGCCCCATTCGCGACCGTAGATGGAGGCGATGTTGACGATGGCGCCGCCGCCGCGCGCGCGCATGTGCGGCACCACCAGGCGGCTCGCGCGCACCGCCGGCATCAGGTTCAGGTCGATCGCCCGCTGCCAGTCCTCGGCGCTCGTCTCCTGGAACGAGGCGCCGGTCGAGCCGCCGACGTTGTTCACGAGGATGTCGATCTGACCGAAGGCGGCCAGCACCGTCTCCACTGCCTCACGGATGCCGCTCTCGGTCGTGACGTCCGCCACGACGGCGACCGCCCCGACCCCTCGGGCCCGCACCTCCGCGGCCGCGTCTTCGAGGGCGTCCTTGCCCCGCGCACAGAGGCAGACGCGGCAGCCTTCGCGCGCCAGCTCCAGCGCGATGGCCCGGCCGAGTCCCCGGCTGGATCCGGTGACGAGCGCCGCCGTGCCGCCTAACCCGAGATCCATCGAGTCCTCCCTGTTGCCCGGAATGACCCGCTGTCGCTCCGGACCGGGGCGGGCCACCGGGCGCTGGAGTTCGAGTCGGCGGCTGCGCTCACGGCCGCGAAATGACGCGTTTGCCGAGTAGCTCGAGAATCAGGATCACCAGCGCCGCGACGATCAGCAGCACCCCGAAGACGACGGCCCCGTCCCCGCCGGGGCTGAGCTCCTGCACGCGGGCCGCCAGCTCGGCGCGTTCGGCCGGGGAGAGGCGCTCGATGACCATCGCCGCTTCGGTCGCGGAAACCCCGAGGCCGACGAGGCGCCCGCGGATGATCCGCTGCTCGAGGAGGGCTCGAAGGCCGTCGAGGTCGCCGGTCGAGCGGCCGTCTGCCCGGGGTGGGAGCGGCGCGGCTTCCGTGACATGCGGTGCGGCGGCCAAGATGACGGCCCACGCCGTGGTCAGGTAGATGAGCCACCGGCGATTCAGGAGA
>CAZDYT010000736.1:0-2450 GCA_964509395.1 uncultured bacterium | reverse complement strand
GGCGGCGAAGGCGCTCCGGATCTCCGACATCGCCCTGAAGCACGCGCTGTGGCGCCTGTCGAAGACTGGCCGCGTGGTCTCGCCTCGCCGGGGCTTCTACGTGATCGTCCCGCCGGAGTATCGCGCCGCGGGTTCGGTCCCACCGTCGTGGTTCATTCGGGACCTCATGGCGTATCTCGACCGGCCCTACTACGTAGGGCTGCTCTCGGCGGCCGCCCTTCACGGCGCCGGCCATCAGTCCCCGCAGGAGTTCCAGGTGATAACCGACCGGCCGCTCCGGTCGGTCCGCGTCGGCCGCGCGCGGATCCGGTTCGTCAAGAAGGCTCACCTCGCCCACACCCCGACCGTGGACATCAAGACACCCACCGGGACCATCCGCGTGGCCACTCCCGAGGCCACCGCGCTCGATCTGGTCCGCTACCCCGAGCACGCGGGCTTTCTCGGGAACGTCGCGACCGTCCTGACCGAGCTGGCCGAACGCCTCGATCCCCAGGCGCTGGTGCGCGCCGCGCAAGCGGACGAGGAGCTCGCGCACGCCCAGCGGCTCGGCTACCTGCTCGACCGCATCGGTCGCGGCGAACTGGCCGGCCCCTTAGCCGAATGGATTGCCAGCAAGGCCCCGCGCGTTGCGCCGCTTCGCCGCGATCGGCCGATGGTCCGGGCGCCTCGTGACCCGCGGTGGCGCGTCGCGGTGAACGAGGAGATCGAGGTCCCGTGATCCCGCAGGCCGACATCGTGGCCTGGCGGCACGTGGCACCGTGGGCGGACGACGGGATGGTGGAGCAGGACCTGGCGCTCTCCCGCGCACTCGTGGAGATCTACTCCGACCGAACCCTGGCCCCCGCTCTCGCCTTCCGCGGTGGCACCGCGCTCCACAAGCTGGTACTGCTGCCGCCGAGCCGCTACTCGGAGGATCTCGACTTCGTCCAGGTCGAACCGGGACCGATCGGCAGCCTCATCGACGCCGTGAGAGCGCAGTTCGATTCCTGGCTCGCCGAGCCGACGAGGGACCGGACCGAGGCCGGCGTGACGCTCCTCTACCGGTTCGAGTCCGAAGTCCCACCCGTACGCCGCCTGCGCCTCAAGATCGAGATCGAGACCCGCGAGCATTTCACCGTGTACGGCCACCTGACCCGTCCGCTCGCCGTCGCGTCACGCTGGTTCAGCGGGAAGGCGGACGTCCGCACCTACGAGCTGGACGAGTTGCTCGCGACCAAGCTCCGAGCCCTGTACCAGCGTCGCCGCGGTCGGGATCTCTTCGACCTCTGGGACGCCACCTGCCGAGCCCGCGTCGATCCCGACCGGGTCGTGGCAGCCTTCGACGCGTACCTCAGGGCGCAGAACCTCCGGGTCACGAGGGCCGAGTTCGAGCGGAACCTCGCTGCCAAGGCCCGCGACCGGGCCTTCCTCGGTGACGTGAGGCCGATGCTCGCCCCCGAGATCGACTACGATCCGCTCGCCGCGATCGACCTGGTCAGCCGCGAGTTCGTTCGACGGCTACCGGGAGCGCCCTGGAAGCGGCCGGGCGGGCGGTAAGCCCTCGCTGGCGCAGCCGGGCGCCGTGGGTGAAGATGGGAGCGTGGCCGAGCGCGGCTTCGTCCTCACGCCCACCTACCGCGTGGCTGGCGGCCGGCCCTCCGCCAAGGGGCACGCGTTGACGCTCCAGGGCGTCCAGATGACTCGGCCGTCGGTCTTCGACCTCGGCGAGCGCCTCGCGCAGCTCCGGGTGCCGACCCTCATCGTCACCGGCGACGAGGACGAGCCGTGCCTGGAACCGGGGGTCTTCATGAAGCGCCAGATCCCCTCCGCCGGCCTCGTCGTCATCCCGAAGTCCGGTCACACGATCAACCTCGAAGAGCCCGAAGCCTTCAACCGGGCCGTGCTCGACTTCCTCACCGCCGTGGACTCGGGGCGGTGGCCGCTCCGCAACCCCGCCTCGCTGAGCGCCTCGGCGATCCTCCCGGCCGCCGTGCCCGGACCCCGGTGACCGAGAAGGACCCGGAGCATGGACCGCCAGACGGCGACGCGGTTCTGGGGGGCGCGGCCGCCGCTGGCCGAGGGGTGTTGAGAAGCGCCCGGAGACCGGCTTGCTCACGCGGCGTCGGGCCCTGGCGGCCCTCGGGGGAAGCGTGGTGGCGCTCGCGGCCTGCGGCCGGGACCCGCGAAACACGCTCACCGGTCCCGGAGGCGTTCGGGACGCGGCGCTCGCCTTCAATGTCCAGCCGCTCGGGGGCGGCGGCGAGGCGCTGCAGCGGCAGGCACTCCGGCTACTGGGGCTCCCGTGGATCCGGACCACGCTCGGGCTCGTGACGGACACCCAGGCGCGGCCGTACACCCGTGCCGCCCCGAACGTGCTCGGCCTCGTGGCCGACTTCCAGCCGGGGCAGCCCACGCGCCGGCGCGCCTGACCCCACTCCGGACCGACTCGCCTCCTCCGGTCACCCTCTGGG
>CAZDYT010000735.1:0-2451 GCA_964509395.1 uncultured bacterium | reverse complement strand
CCCTGGCGCGCCGCCGCCTCCCGGCGTTCCCGCCTCTCCGGGGGCGTGGCTCGGCAGCGGGCGCACGTCCAGAAGGGGCCGGGCTCGTCCACTTGGTACGGCCACCGCCGCGCGCGGCAGACGAAGCAGAGAACTTCCCACGTCCGGGGCGCTCGGGGCTGGGGGCCCCCGCACATCGGGCACTTGGTCGTCGCGATCGTCATGGTCTCTCCCTCCCGACAAACGACTCCGCGGCGGCACGCACCGCCGCGCGTTGGATGCCCCGCGCCTCGAGCTGGGCCTCGACCGCGGGCTTCGCCTGGTCCCCCATCCCATTCCTCATGCCCCATGCCCTCCCATCACGCGCGCCCCTCCGGCAGTGCCGGCTGGGCGGGACCCCCGATGTGCGGGGGGCTGGCTTGAGCGGGCGGCGCGCGCCCGGTGGACCGCGCCTGCGCGACATCCGCTGGGATGTGAACGCGCCCGGCTTCGCGATGCGATTCTTGCCCACGCTCGTCAAGATCGTCGCCGACCGGTGGAGGTGATGATGGCACGGCAGGTGAAGACCCAGGCACGGCGGATGGAGACCCAGATGGCGATCCCGAGGGTGCTCCCGGCGGAGGTGCATCTGGTCCTGCAGTGAGGTGAGGAGGATCGGAGCCTCGTCGCCTCCGTGGCCGCTAGGCTGGGACATCGGGTTCACCGTTGTTCTTCGGTGCGGGGCGCGGGTCAGGCTTTTCCTCTTCGCCGACTTTCGCCGACCCATCATCACCGCAGGACACGCACGAGCCGGCTCGCGGCTCGGGTCATCGAGCGTCATCGCTACCCCCGCCTTCTGAAACGGCGGAGGCTCACGCGGCCTCCCCGCCCCGCTCGGGGTCGTGGAACGGTCCGCGCTCCCCGCAGTACGGGCAGACGCCCGTTTCCTGCCACCACTCCCGCCCCCAGCTCCGCCGGAGCCGGGTCGCCGTGGGCCCGCCCACCTCGTCCATCAGCCTCACGATCGTCTGGTAGGTCTCCGCGATGGCCGCCGGGGCGGCGTCGGCCCCCTGGGCCGTCAGGGCCCACCAGCGCCGCAGGGCCTCCTGGTACCACAGGAGAGGAACCACGTCCGCTTTGTGCTCCGCGAGCGCCGCGCGTATGTCGGGCGTCAGGACGCCTCTGGGCGCCTCGACGCGCAGTCGGTCGCCCCTGGCGGATAGAATGACACCCCGCTCTCGGAGGTGGGCGAGGAGGGCGGCGGGCCTCACAACTCGATCACCTCTCGCGCCTCGTCGGGTGCTTCAGCAGGAACGAGGGGGGAGGGGGAGGTATCCGTCCCCGCCGTTTCGCGTGCAACCGTGCAACCCTGCACCCGGAGGTCGTCGGCGCGGGGAAGGATCTCCTGCTCGTCCGGGAGGGGATCACCCAGGACTAGGCGGGCCGGTCGGCCCTTCTGCTTCTCAAGGTTCTGGAGATACCCGCGATCCAGGGCCACGCCGACGCGCCGCCAGGCCGTGCTCTTGTCGAGCTTGAGGGCTCGGGCGACCGCCGCCACGGTCACCCCGGTCCCGTCACCGAGCGGCAGGGCCTTGACCATGGCCACCGTCTCGCGGGTTGCCGTGGAGACGGCGGCCTCGACCCCCTCAGCCACCAGGTCGGCGACCAGCTCACGGACTGCGGCATAGTCCTCGAGCGTCGCGATGATCGCGCCGTCCTCATCCCGGCCCCGGGTCGCCTGGTGCAGGATGGCGTGTGCCTCGATCAGGCTCAACACGCCCTGGAAGTCCCGGCGGAGGCGCACTGCGACGGGCGGGATCAGCTCGGCCAGCGTCTCGGCGTAGGGGATCCCCACGCGACGCTCGGCGACCGCGAGCCACTCCTGGAGCGCATGCCAGGGTTCGAGGTCCAGCCGTTGAGTCTTGCGGGTCTTCCAGCGCCGCGCCTGCTCGCGCATGATCTCCCTAGTCTGCTCGGCGGTGTCGGTCGCGGGGACGGAGAACAGCCGCGTCTCGCTCTCGTCGTGGAGCTTCACTTTCGTCGTCGTGACCAGGAGCCCGGTCGGCCCCTCCCGCTCGATGAGCCGCGGCCGCAACCTGCCGTTGATCTTCTCGACGGTTTCGTATCGCACTCGGCCTTCACTCAAAAGCGACCGCACGAGGTAGCTGGCAAAGTCGCTATGTAGCCCGGCTGCTTCGTAGATCACCAAGAAACGGTGGACAAGCGGCTCCTCCGAGTACGCCAGCGCACGCTCGCTCATGGCGCTCAGGGCGTAGTACGCGCTCGGAGGGAAGAAGGCGAGCACCCCTTCCGCCACGAAGGACTTGCCGGCCGAGGAGGGCCCCTTCACGGCGACCGACACGGGGCGGTCGAGGAGGCGACTGACGACGGCGAGGTACAGAAGCTTGGCGACCCGCGGTTCGCCGACCACACCTAGACGCCGAAAGTCTTCCCCAAACCGCTCGAGGATGTGGGGAACCCGCGCGAGCGCGG
>CAZDYT010000734.1:0-2451 GCA_964509395.1 uncultured bacterium | reverse complement strand
ACGGCTCGATCCGCCCTCGCTACGGGAACTGGGACCTCGCCATCAACATCTACGCGGTCAACCCCTGCAAGGACGGCTACATGATGGTGGGCGGCGGCCACGACCGCCTCTGGTACCGGATCTGGAAGACCGTGGGCGACGAGGCGCCGGCCGCCGAGGATGAGATCATCGCCGATCCGACCCTCCGGAACGTCTCCGAGCGGCTGCCGCACACCCGGCAGGTGAAGACCTACACGCTGCTGTGCGAGTGGTTGAAGGACAACACGCGCGCGGAGGCCGAGCGGAAGCTCGTGCGGCAGGAGGTCGCTTCGGGCGGCGTCATGGCCATCCACGAGGTCGCCGAGTACCCCCACTTCAAGTACCGGGGGCAGGTCACGGAGTTCGACGACCAGCTCTACGGCAAGGTGGTCGTCGGCTCCTCCCCGAACCTCGCCGAGAAGATCCCGGCGCGGCTCAAGTGGATCGGCCGGCCCGTGGGGTACGACAACGAGGAGATCTACCGGCGGCTCCTCGGATTCACCCGTGAGGACCTGGCCCGGCTCAAGAGAGAGGAGGTCATTTGATGGCCCGACAGACGTCCAAGCGGTCCGCTCCGAAAGGGAGGGCCCGCCGGGCGGCCCCGAGCGGCGGCGGGAACGCGAACGGCGACCGCCGCGGCCGCCAGCCGGTCGCGAACCCCGAGTTCGAGCGCTACTGCCGCGAGACCTTCAGTCCGGCCGCGATGTTCGCGAAGCCCGAGGTGCTGAAGGGCGCGCGGGTGCTTTCCTGCACGCAGTACATCCTGGGGCCGTCGTGCGCCGCCTACCTGGGCGAGCTCGGCGCCGAGGTGATCAAGATCGAGGCGCCGCGGCGCGGTGAGCCGATGCGCCACTCGACGCCCGGGAACGAGGGCTTCCTCTATCCGCTCTCCCGCTGGGTCCCGCGGGCGGGGACCGGGCTCGGCTTCTTCGGGGCGAACTTCAACGAATCCTTCATCTCCATGGACTTCCACCGGCCCGAGGCGCGCGAGCTGATGTACAAGCTGGCGGCGCAGTCTGACGTCATGGTGGAGAATTTCCGCCCCGGCACCTTCGACCGCTGGGGGATCGGCTATCGCCAGCTCCGGGAGATCAACCCGCGGCTCGTCTACGTGTGGCTGGGGGGGTTCGGCGGCTGGGGCCCGGGCCGCGTCCGCGCCTCCTACGACATCCTGGGACAGGCCCAGGGCGGGGCCTTCGCGATCACGGGGCAGCCCGAGGAGCTGGGCGGCTCCCCGTCGAAGCACACCATCTGGCTCGCCGACTACTGGGGCGGCATGATGGGGGCGCTTCACGTGCTGGCCGCGCTCTACTGGCGCGACAACGTCTCGGGCGAGGGGACCTTCATCGAGTACAGCCAGGTCCACGGCGTCTCCCGGCAGCTCGAGTACGCCCTTCCGCTCTACGGCCGCTTCGGCGTGATCCGGGAGCGCTGGGGCAACTGGGACACGGAGCTCTGCGTCCACGGCATCGTCAAGTGCGGCAAGTCCTCCTATCCGAAGTCGGACAACCCGCAGGAGCGGGAAGAGGGCTACATCCTGATCTCGGCGCACGAGGACGAGGACTTCGCGCGCCTCTGTCGCGCGATCGGTCAGGCGCAGCTCGCGCGCGTCTACAAGAACCACGAGGTGCGGGTCAAGGCCGAGAGCCAGCGGGAGATCTACGCGGCCCTCGAGGCGTGGGCGGGGGACAAGACGAAGGAGCAGGTGGCGCAGATCCTGGACCGCGCGAATCTCATCAACCAGCCGGTCTGGAACGCCAAGGAAGTCGCCACCCACCCGCACTGGCGGGAGCGCGGCTCCATCTTCTGGATGGACGACCCCATCTACGGCGACGTCCTCTCGCAGGGCTCCGCCTTCAAGATGTCGGAGACCCCGCCCCGGGTGAAGTGGGCGCTCAAGCCGATCGGCGCGGACAACGAGGCGATCTACTCTCGCCTGTGCGGACTCGCGGCCGAGGAGATCGCGAAGCTCGAAGCCGACGAGGTGATCTAGGCCATGATGCTGCGCTGTAAGTGCGGGGTGAAGAACTACCTCGATCCGTACCCGTTCTGGAACTTCAAGGGCCGCACGAAGTGCGCCGGCTGCGACACGGTCTACGCGGTCGAGATCGTCGGGGGCCGGGCGGTCGGCGAGCCCCGGCGCACGACCGAGGAGTCGGGGCCGCTCCTCCTGCCCGGCTTCGCCGACACGCGCGACTTCCAGCCGCTCGCGGGCCCGGGCAAGACGCGGCCCGCGCCGCAGGCGCGCGCGGACGTCTACGGGAAGCCCAAGCCGATCGTGCGGAACTCGCGGGGGCGGCTGGTCTCGGGGCGTCCCCTCAGGCCCGACGAGCTGATCGGCTCGCGGTCCCGCTACATCGTGGAAGGCCGCGAGCCGACCTAGGTCACCCGGAGGGGGGCTCCGCCCCCCTTCCGGACCTCCCCCGAGGAGGG
>CAZDYT010000733.1:0-2452 GCA_964509395.1 uncultured bacterium | reverse complement strand
CGCTGCGCGCCGCCGGGCGGGTACGACATCCAGTACTGCCGGAGCCTCGGCTACTGGGGCACGCGGTTTCTCCTCGAAGGCCGGACGGGCGCGATGGTCACGATCCAGGGCGGGAAGCTCATCCCGATGGCGCTCGAGAAGATGCTGGACCCCGCGACGGGCCGCGTCCGGGTGCGCTACGTGGACGTGACCTCGGAGTCGTACCAGACCCTCTACGCCTACATGATCCGGCTCAAGCCCGAAGACCTCGCGGACCCCCTGCAGGTCCGCGCCCTCGCCAAGGCGGGGAACCTGAGCGAAGCCGCCTTCCTCGAGCGCTTCGAGCCGGTCGTGCGGAACGGGCCGTAGACACCTGCCTCCCCCGGCCCCCGCACACACGACCAGGGCGAGTCCTCGAGCACGCCCCTCGCCCGCATTTATTCGCGCGAAGGGGAGGCCGCGCGGCTGACGCGGCGAACGGCATGAGTGGGTCGGGCTGGGAGCCTGTCGGAGAACCCGCGCCACTCGCGAAAGAACTCCCGCAACGCCTCGAGGTGTTCCGCTCCGAACGCCGGCTTCGCCGGCGAAACTCCTCCTCGGGGGAGGTCCGGAAGGGGGGCGGAGCCCCCCTCCGGGTGACCTAGACCCCGGCGCGGTGTCGGCCGCATAATGGCCGCGTGAGCCTCACGGCCGCCGACGTCAAGCAGAAGGCCCGCGAGCTGGGGGCCGATCTCGTCAACCTCGTCTCGTGCGCCACGCTCGAAGCCCACCCGCCCGACCCCCACTGGCCCCAGGTCCCGTCTCGGATCTCCACGCGGATGAAGACCTGCATCCTGACGGCCATCCGGATGCCGTGGGGGATCTTCCTCACCGACAACGCGACCTGTCTCTCCCTCGCGGCACAGCTCCTCCTGCGGAAGACCGAGAAGGTCTCGCTCGAGCTGTCCTACTGGCTCGAGGCGCAGGGGTACCACGCCTTCCAGGTCGCCACCGAAGAGACCGACCCGGCCCTCAAGCGGGGGAGCTACGGCTGGCTTTCCCTCCGCCACGTGGCGGTCGAGGCGGGCATGGGGACCCTCGGGCTCGAGGTGAATCTGCTGACCCCGGAGTTCGGCCCCCGCGTCTACAACGGGGCGGTCCTGACCGAGGCCGAGCTGGAGCCCGACGCGCGCCTGACCGAGCAGCTCTGCATCGGCGAGCCCTGCGGCCGGTGCCTCCTCGCCTGTCCTCCCAACGCGGTCCTCCACTGGGGGCTCGACAAGCGGCAGTGCGCCGTGGCCGCGCAGCCGGACGGGGTGTCGAGCATCATCCACGGCCCCTTGAAGGCCCTGGCCCGGGCCGAGACCGACGCCGAGGTTCGGAGGGTCGTCAAGAGCCCCGTGACGCGGGGGAAGTGGGCCGCCCTCGTGCGCCTCTCCAACTCCTATGCCGCCTGTCCCCGTTGCCTCGAGGTCTGTCCGGTGGGCGGGGACTACCAGAAGTTCCTCGCCAGGCCGCACAAGGAGATCCCCGAGAAGGACGCGGTCCGGATCGGGAAGCTGAAGGACATGCGCGTGGCCGCCAAGGGAGGCGACCGGGCCCACTACGCGACGCCGATGGACAAGCGGTGGATCGGCGAGGACGGCTACCAGGGGCTCAAGAGGGCGAGCGTTGTCCCGGCTGAGCGCGCCGGACGTTAAGCGAAAAGCCCGCGAGCTGGGGGTAGACCTCGTCGGGATCGCGTCGGCACGCGCGGTCGCGGAGTATCCCGTCCCCGGGTGCCCCAACAGGCCGGAAGACATCCTCCAGGGAGCGAAGAGCATCCTCGTCCTGGCCCGGCGGCTCCTCTGGGGGATGTCGCGCGAGCCCGACTGGGACAACCGGAACGTCCACTACGCGGGCGAGCTGGCGCTCAGCAAGATGGAAGACATCTGCTACGAGCTGGGCCGCTTCCTCGAAGACCACGACTGTCCCTCCCTCATGATCCCCTCGGCCTACTCCCGCTCGCACCAGGTCGAGGTGGGCGCGAAGGCGCTCTCGCTCCCCCATCTCGCCGTCGACGCGGGGCTCGGGACGCTCGGCTTGAACCTCCAGCTCCTCACCCCGGAGTACGGCCCGCGCGTCATCCTCGGGGCGGTCGTCACCCAGGCCGAGCTCGAGCCCGACCGGAGGCTCGACCGGGCGCTCTGCCTCGGCGAAGCGTGTGGCCGCTGCCTCCTGGCCTGCCCCGGCGACGCGATCGGGCACTGGGCCCTTGCCCTCGAGCGCTGCGCGCCCTACTCCTCCCCGTACGGCTACCACTTCGTCCAGCAGCACGTGGAGACCATCCTCCGCTCGCCGGACCCCGCGGCGCGGCTCGAGAAGATCCAGAGCATGGACACGTTCATGATCTGGCAGAGCATGCTGCGGGGCGTGGGCGTCTACAGCGGCTGCACGCGCTGCTACGACGTCTGTCCCGTGGGGGCCGACTACGAGGCGCATCTCCGGGAGGTCC
>CAZDYT010000732.1:0-2456 GCA_964509395.1 uncultured bacterium | reverse complement strand
GGAACTTGAGGCCAGGATCCGCTCCTGGTGCGAGAAAGACCCCTCGCAGCCATCAGGTCTACATGGCCTAGATTTTCTGGAGATCCGCATCAGGAGCCGCTTCGAGGCTTCGCAGCCATCAGGTCGCCGGCCGGCCTAGATTTCTCGAAAATGCCGATGGGAAGCGGCCGGGAGGCCCCGCAGCCATCAGGTCCGACGGCGCCGCCGCCCAGACCGGCGATCGCCGCCAGGTGCGCGTCGACCTGAGCCGCAAGCTCCGACACGGCCTCGGGTCTCGCCGCAGCGCTCCCCGAGGGATCCTTGCGGCTGCCCACCTGCCCGCTGGCAGGTGCAACGGCCCCCTGCAGGCGCGGCCGCGGCCGCGCGCACCGGCTCGCGTCGGGGTGGGGCATTGTTGGCCCGATAACGCCGGTCCGCGAGGCGGTGGCCGACTACGGGGCCGCAGGCCGCGCAGACGCGCTGCCGGTTCTCGACCTTGGTACGGTTGCGGTAGTTCGGGGTGAATGCCTTGCGGCACTGCGCGCAGCGCGGGCGACCGGCCATCGAAGCCTCCTTGTCGACGTCAGGAGGCCATGCTGCCACGAGAGCACAGACCGAAGGTCACCCCGAGCGCGCGCCCGTCATCCCCCGCTCACGGGAGAGCGCTGAAAGCGATGCCTGTCGCCAGCTCCGAGCAGCCACAGGTCTGCGAACACTGGGCCCACACCGCCACCCTCATCCTGCCGCCGGCGGCCGTCGTGTCCACTCCGACGGCTCGAGAACGCTTCGCAGCCGACGGGTCCTCCCCCATCGGGCCCACCACCGTCAACGCCCTTGTGGGCCCACCGTCAGTGAAGGAAGGGACCAGGCAGCCTTGGGTGCGCGCCTTGATCGGAGGTGACCTCCGCCGCCATCGGAGAGGTAGCGCGCCGAATCCAAGAGCGTGAAGGTCCCTTGCACGCAGAGCCCGCAGGCTGGTCAGCGCACGGTCAGCCACGCAGCCTTCAAGGCGGCCCAAGACGTAGCAACTGTCAGCATGCGGAACAGCGCTCGGATGGACGCCGCTTATGTCCCGCGGGTTCCGTCGGCCCCATGGCCCATGGACGACGAGGAGAACGTCCCTCGAGCCGGCGACCGGTGTCCTGTCCTGACAGGGGAGTGGCACTCCGGTTGCGCTGAGAGTCAAGGGATACGAGAGGTACGGGTGCCGATAACGCCGGCGTTAACCTGCGAACCCGGACCGGCGCGAGGCTTGCGTCTTTGTCTTTCGCAAGCCGAGTGACGGACGGCTTCGTCAGGTTCAACGCCTTGTTCCAGTAAGCCGCTTCGCGGCGGAGGGTAGCGGGCGAGGCTGGCATGACGCATCGCGGCACGGCTCTCTGACGTGCTCCGGGCAGCGTGGGCTAGATCGCGGCTTGCGCGCTCCTCGCCTTCGACCCGCGAGTCATCGTAGGCTCCCGGCTTGCCGTCCTGCCCGCGCCGGGCTCGGGACGGCTCGACCGAAGGGAGACTCCCCATGGGACAGTTGCGTGACCGCTTCGAGCGGGATCTCGAGCTGGCGGGCTACTCGCCGAAGACTCGCTCTGTGTACGTCTACTGGATTCGCCGCCTCGCCGAGTACCACCGCCGCTCCCCGGAGGCCCTCTCCCTGGAGGACATCCGCAGCTTCCAGCATTTCCTCGTCCGCGGCCTGGGGCTGGGCTTCAGCGGCTTCAACCAGTTCGTGGCAGCCGCCCGCTTCTTCTTCAAGATCACCGTGCCCCGCGATTGGGACCTCGCGCTGATCGCTTACCAGAAGCGCGCCCAGAGCCTGCCCGAGGTCTTGAGCCGCGACGAGGTCGCCCGCCTCCTCGCGCACTGTCCCAGCCTGCGCGACCGCGCCCTGTTCATGACGCTCTACGGCGCCGGCCTGCGCCTGGGGGAGGCCTGCCGGCTCCGCATCACCGACATCGATAGCCCCCGCAAGGCGATCTACATCCGGGAGGCCAAGGGCAGGAAGGACCGCTACGTCATGCTCTCGCCGACGTTGCTCGAGACCTTGCGCGCCTGCGATAACGCGCACTCTACGGTTACGCTGCCGACCCTTGTGTGAAAGAGCTTCCGGCGATGGGGTGAAGACCCGCGACGCCGTCAACAACGCTTCATGTTCTGCGGACGTCGCCTCCCGGCGTCACAGGCGGCGAGTGATCCTCGGAAACGACGTGAGTATATCGCCATCCGTAGTGAGTAGATGAGCCCCGAGCTCCTGAGCAAGGGAGACGAACTCGCAATCATAGGCCGAGAGAGACGTAGTTGCCCCGAGAGACAGGGTCTTTGCGGAGTCAACCTCGAACTCTCTTCCGTCAAGAAGGCTTTGCGCCTCGGTCATTACCTGGATGGCGTCAGGCAGGGAGAGAAGGCCCTTTCGAATGTAAAGTGTCAGAACATTGCGAAACTCACTTCTCCAAAGAAGTGGAGCGCACCAATGAGGATCGTTC
>CAZDYT010000731.1:0-2462 GCA_964509395.1 uncultured bacterium | reverse complement strand
CGGAGATGCGGCTCCAGCCGCTCGAGCCGCTGTGGTACATGCGGCGCTACGAGGAGGCGTTCCTCCAGGCGCTCAACGACAACTTCGCGCGGCTCAACGACCTCCTGTGGGGGACGCAGGACTACGCCGTGCTCGGGAGGAAGCCGTGAGCCGTCGGCCGTGCCCTCTCCCCTCTGGGGAGAAGGAGTAGGGGAGGAGGGCGGACGTGAGACTGGCGTTCGTCGTGCCCCGCTACGGGGACGGCGTCGTGGGCGGCGCGGAGACGCTGACCCGCGGCCTCGCCGAGCACCTGACCGCCACCGGGACGCCGGTCGAGGTCCTCACCACCTGCGCGCGCGACCATCTGACCTGGACGAACGCGATGCGCCCCGGCGTCTCGAGCGAGCACGGGGTCACCGTCCGGCGGTTCCCGGTGAAGGCCCGGAACGAGCGCCGGTTCGGCTGGCTCCAGAACCGCATCCTCATGGGTGGCCGCCTCGACATCGAGGACGAGCTCACGTGGGCCGAGGAGTCCGTCTCGAGCCCTGACCTCTACGGGCACCTCGTCCGGCACCGGAGGGACCACGACGTGGTGTGCTTCGCGCCGTATCTGTTCGGCACCACGCTCTGGGGCGTCCAGCTCGTGCCCGAGCGCGCCGCCCTCATCCCGTGCCTCCACGACGAGCCCTTCGCCCATCTCGACGTGGTGCGCGCCGCCTTCGCGGCCTGCCGGGGCTTCATCTTCAACTCGCCGCCCGAGGCGGCGCTCGCCCAGGAGCTCTACGGCATCGGCGACCGGCCGTCCGGCGTGGTCGGGCTGGGCTTCGACCTGCCCCCGCCCGTCGACCCCCAGACGATCGATCGCTTTCGCCGGCGGCACCGCCTGGAGGACCCGCTCCTCCTCTACCTCGGCCGGAAGGAAACGGGCAAGAACGTCCCCCTCCTCATCGAGTACGTCCGCCGCTACCGCGAGACCCATCGGCGCCCCGTGACGCTCGTGCTCGCCGGGGAGGGCCCCGTGACCGTCCTGCCCGGCAGCGAGGGGGTGCGGGATCTCGGCTACCTCGGCGGGGCGGAGAAGGCGGCCGCGTATGCGGCGGCGAGCGTCGTCTGCCAGCCGTCGCTGAACGAGTCCTTCTCGATCGTGCTCATGGAGGCGTGGCTCGCCCGAACGCCGGTGCTCGTCCACGCGAGCTGCCCGGTCACGACCTACCACCTCTTGCGGTCGGGCGGCGGGCTCGCCTTCGGCGACTTCTACGAGTTCGCCGAAGCACTCACGGGCTTGCTCGACGATGCCCCGCTGCGGAGGACGCTCGGCGCTCAGGGCCGCGCCTACGTGGCCGCCGAGTACGCCTGGCCCATGGTGACGGCCCGGCTCATGGAGACGCTGGAGCGGCTGGTCCACGCCCGCCGGCCCGAGTCCGACCTCGCCTTGCGGGACTCGGGCGCGGACGCACCCTGAACGATGCCTGAGGCGCTCGCCTTCGTGACGCCGTGGTTCGGCGCCGCCATCGCCGGCGGGGCCGAAGCCGAGTGCCGCGCCACCGCGCAGGCCCTCGCGGCGCGCGGCGTGCCGGTCGAGATCCTCACGACGTGCGCCCGGGACCACGCCTCGGAGTGGGTCGACCACCACCCCGAGGGCCTGACGGAGGAGGACGGGCTCCCGGTCCGGCGGTTCAAGGTGCGCCCGCGCGACCCGGAACGCTACCTCCGGCTTCACTGGCGGCTCCAGCTCGGGGGCGGCCTCTCCTCCTGGGAGGAACGGGACTTCGTCCGGGAGTCCATCAACTCGAACGACCTCTACGCGTACCTCGCGGCCGAGCGGGACCGGTACTGGTACGCGTTCATCCCCTACTGCTTCGGCACGACGTGGGAGGGCGCGCTCGTCACCCCCGACCGCTCGCTCCTCATCCCGTGCCTCCACGACGAGCCCTTCGCGCACCTCCGCTGGACACGCCGGGTCCTGCAGGAGGCCCGCGCGGTATGCTTCCACGTCCCGGCGGAGCGCGCGCTCGGGGACGCGGTCGCCGACGGCGACCCCGGCAACTTCTTCCTCGTCGGCGAAGGCGTGAACACGGAGATCGGCGGCGACGCCGGACGATTCCGTCGGAAGTACAGGATCCTCGACCCCTTCCTCCTTTACGCGGGCCGGAAGGCGCGGGAGAAGAATGCGCCGCTCCTGGTCGAATTCTATGCGCGCTACCGGCTCACGCACCCGAACACGCCGCTCAAGCTCGTCCTGATCGGGTCGGGCGGCGTGCGGGTGCCGGAGCGCCTGAGCCACGACGTGTTCGACCTCGGCTGGGTCCCGGCCCAGGACAAGCACGACGCCTACGCCGCCGCGCTCGCCCTTTGCCAGCCGTCACTCCTCGAGAGCTTCTCTCTCGTGATGATGGAGGCCTGGCTCTGCGGGGCCCCCGCGCTCGTCCACGCGGGTTGCTCGGCGGTCTGGGTCTCAGCTGCGGCGGCGCGCTCATCGCAGC
>CAZDYT010000730.1:173-2481 GCA_964509395.1 uncultured bacterium | reverse complement strand
GCCCCGTTCATATCACGGCTCGACCCCGAGAAGTGTAGTCTAAATAAGGGACTGGTAAGCCGGCGGCTCCGGAAGGCCCGCTCGGTCCGCCGGGGGAACCTTCTGCCATGCCGTACGCGCTTCGTGCCGAGCCGCATGCCAAATCATGAGCACGTCCGCGATCTGCTGGGCGGTGGGCCACTGCAGCGCGTCGATGGTCTCATCCGGGCGCGTCGGGGTACGCCAGTCGCTCGGCATGCTACTCACGCTGGCGTGCTGCCAGTCTTCGAGCGCACGGGCACCCTGTCGAACGATTCGGACGACCCGCTCGACGTGGGCCGTCGCTTGGTGGAAGCGCTGGAGCGCGTCGCGATAGGTGCGGATTGGGTCGGTGACCATGCTCCTGTCCCTTTTCCCCTATCCCAGCGGTCCGTCCCCGTGCGGCAGCCGTGGCCGGCGGACGCCAGGGCGTCGGGGGAATCACCCCTCACGCGTCCGTCCCGCCGAAGCCCCGGGGCCGCGACCCCCCCCGGCGCTACACGGAGTGGGGATGGCCATCGCCGGCTGGGTCGTCCGACTCGCCCGGCGGCCTTGGGGACGTCACCGGGTGGGGCCCTCGATCCGGAGCCCCTCCCGTACCGTCGTCAGGAACCGCTCGACGCTGACCGGCTTCTCCAGGATGCTGACGACGTTCACCCCGCGCTCGACATCCTGGCGCCCGGGCTCATCGAGGTGGCCGGAGACAATCAGGATCGGGACCGTCCGCAGCACTGAATGCCGCCGGATGGTCTCCAGAACCTCCCAGCCCGACACGCGCGGCATCTGAAGGTCGAGCACGATCAGGTGCGGATAGAGGTGGCGAAGCACCCACAGGGCCTCCGCCCCATCGGCCGCGGCGAGCGTTGCATAGCCGCTTCCCTGGAGCGCTTCAAGCCAGAGATGGCGCAGATCGTAGTCGTCCTCAACCACCAGGACCCACTTCCGCGGCTCGGGGCGCGGCGACGGCATGCTGGCGACCTCTCAGGCTGACCTCGGGGCTTTTGGCTTGTCATCGGATGACGAGGATTCGGGGTGGCTCGGCGACCACCCCGGCCGATTAACAGCCCGACGCCGTGTTGCCGCTCACGGTGATCAACCCGGTCGTGGAGTCGTACGTGTAGTCGAACCCCGCGCACTGGAAGACCGGGGGCGACGGGGTTACATACTTCCCGGGGCTCCCCGGGAAGTTCCCGTTGTGCTGGCCGTAGTAGATCGCGATGGCCGACCGCATGGCGGCGATGACGCCTTGGTCGGCGGCCAGCTTGGCCTTCTGCTGGACGTTCTGGTACAGCGTGATGGCGATGGCCGCGATGATGGCAATGATCGCCACCACGACCATCAGCTCGACCAGCGTCACCCCACGCGGCTCTCGAAGCCGTTGGAACATGAGCGTCCCCTCCTTCGGGGGCTCGCAAGCTCGAACCGTGGCCCCGAGTGCCGCTGGACATGCAACGGATGCCAGGACCCTCTCCCATTTGGGATTGTCTTATTTGACACCGGCCTGCAGGCGGCCTGCCGGAGGCTGGTTGTCACCAGTGACCAAAGTTCGTCCTGGCTGGATGTCTCTGGTGGCTGTCAATTGGCCACGGATCGGTGCCTGCGCCCCTCGTGATCGCCCCCCGCGCCTCACCCGGGTGCGGAGGCTCTCCTGTCTCTCCTCACCAAGCCCGACCCTGGACCATGGTCGGTGTCTTCCCGTTCGAGACGGAATGCTATGGGCTTCGGGCCGGGGTGTGGCAAGCTGACTGGTCCCCCAAGCATGCGGCGGGGACGGGCTAGGGCGGTCCAGGAGGGCACCCATGAGGCTCCGTGGAGCGACGAAGTTCCTGCTCGCGTGCTGGGCTGCAGCCGTGACGATCGGAGGGACTGGGTACGCATTCCGGGCGACTGCCGATGCTCGGCTCGCCAAGCTCGTCGGAGAGTGTGAGCAGGCGAGGCGTCCCTCCCAGGACAAGATCATCCTCATCCGTGTTCGGGAGAAAGCCACGGGCCGGGTCGCGACCATCTCAGCCGAAGCCTACCTCCGGGACACCAGGGAGTCCCCGGCGACCTACGCGCTGGTACACGAGATCGCCCCAGCACGGAGAGGCCTACCGCCGCTTGCCTTCACACGCTTCGGGGTCCAGATTCCAGGCGTCGGGACCGTGGAGTTCCCCAGCCAGATGACCGACGAACACATCGTGACGGCGATCCGGCAATATTTCCGTTCGCTCTGCGACCCGTGGGAGCTTCACGAACCCGCCGCACTGACCGGGGTCCAGCGTCAGATCGTGGAGGCACTGAGTGACGC
>CAZDYT010000730.1:0-163 GCA_964509395.1 uncultured bacterium | reverse complement strand
CGCGCGGCCTGCGGCGGGCAGGATGGGCATGAGGTGGATGCACAGGGTGACGCGCAGTACTGGGAGGACTGGTCATTCCTGCTGCTCCTCCTGGGGGGTGCGATTGGCCTCGCGGGCGTCGTCTTCCTTGAGAGGGTGCGAGAGCTTTCGAACGCGATCCGAG
>CAZDYT010000729.1:0-2482 GCA_964509395.1 uncultured bacterium | reverse complement strand
AGCGGAGGACGCGCCCGAGCCCCTCGTTGAGCGTGGCGAAGGCGCGGTTGCCGTGAGCGCGGTTCTCCACCACGAGGACGAACATGGCGGGCGAGACGACCCCCGCCATGGGTCCCACCGCACTCGCGTGGTGGCACGGCGCGTACGCGATCTCGCCCGATCCGGCGAGCCCCTCGGCGTCCTCGGCGCTCTTCGCCCACCGCTCGTAGCGGAGGGCGCCGGTCACCGCCCCTCGCATGGGCCCGCACATCCGCTCCCAGGAGATCGGCGGGCCGGCATGGAGGAGGGTGCGCGCGGTCATCGCCGGCACGACGTCGCGAGCCGGCCGCACATCGACCAGGACGGGCTCGGCCGCCATGAGGCGGGACACTGCGGTCTCGTTCGCGCGGGCGATGGCGCTCATGCTTCACCCCGTTTGTAGGGGAGCAGCAGCGAGCCGGGGTACGCGGCGCGGCGCGAGACACCGACCAGGGCCACGATGGTCAGAATATAGGGCAGGATCAGGAAGAACTGGTAGGGGATCGCCTTGAAGCCGACCGTCTGCAGCCGGAGTTGCAGGGCGTCGATCCCCCCGAACAGGAGCGTACCGCCCAGGCATTTCCAGGGCCGCCAGTTCCCGAAGACCACCAGGGCGAGCGCGATCCAGCCGCGGCCGGCCACCATGCCGAAGAGGAACATGTTGAACTGGGCGAGGGAGAGGAACGCGCCGCCGAGGGCCATCAGGATTCCGCCCACCGTGAGGCAGAGGTAGCGGATCCCGGGCACGCTCACTCCCGCCACTTCGGCGGCCTTGGGGTGCTCCCCCACCGTGCGGATCTTGAGCCCGAGGTGCGTCCGGAAGAGCAGCACGGACGTCAGAGGGACCAGCGCCAGAGCGACCCACACGAGGAGGTACTGCTGGAAGACGATCGGCCCGACGACCGGGAGCCCGCCGAGCCCGGGGATCGTGAGGACCTGGAAGGGACGGACGCCGGGCGGCACGCTGGGCGAGCCGATGAGCATCCGGTAGACGTACTGCGAGAGGCCGGTCGCGAGGAGCGTGATGCCGAGCCCGCTCACATGCTGGCTCGCGCCCAGGGTCACCGCCATGAACGCCATCAAGAGACCCAGGCCGGCCCCGGCGAGGGCGGCGCCCAGGAGGCCGAGCCAGAGGCTCCCGGTCGCGTAGGTCACGAGGTAGCCCGCCATCGCCCCCATGAGCATCGTCCCCTCGATCCCCAGGTTGAGGACGCCCGCCCGCTCCGTGAGGAGCTCGCCCATGGTGGCGAAGAGGAGCGGCGTGGCGAGCCTCAGGGTCGCCGCCGAGAGCCCGACGACGAACGCGGTGGAGACGATGTCCACGGGAGTACTCCCGCTCGGGGTCGGGGCGCTCAGCTCCGGCGCCAGCGGAGGCGGTAGTCGTTGAGCAGCAGGGCCGCCAGCATGGTGAGCAGGGTCACACCCTGCATGACCTCGACGAGGTAGGTCGGGACCCCGCTGACGCGGCTCATGGTCTGCGCGCCGTTGTTGATGGTTCCGAAGAAGAACGCGGCCAGGACCACGCCCACGGGGTGAAGGCCGCCCAGCATGGCGACGACGATGCCGGAGTAGCCGTAGCCGGGCGACAGCGCCTCCATCAGGTGGAACTGGATGCCCGCCAGCTCGCCCGCGCCGGCGAGGCCGGCCAGCCCGCCCGAGAGGAAGGCGGCCACCGCCACGACCCGCGTGGTCGGGATCCCCCCGAACTCCGCGGCGCGCGGATTGGCCCCGACGGCGCGGATCGCATAGCCGAGTGGGGTGCGGCTCTGGAGGAGCCAGACGAGCGCCGCGCAGCCGAAGGCCAGCGGAATGCCGAAGTGGAACCGCGACCGCTCGAGGAGAATCGGCAGCTGCGCCGCGTCCACGATCTCCGGGGACTGGGGCCACTGACTCACCGGATCTCGCCACGGGCCGTCGACGAGCGCGGAGACGAGGTAGAGCATGATGTAGTTCATGAGGAGCGTCGTCACGACGTCGTCGACCCGGAGCCGCGCTTTGAGCAGGCCGGGGAAGAGGGCCCACACGCCCCCGGCCGCGGCGCTCGCGAGAAGGAGGAGGGGAAGCAGGAGCCAGGCCGCGGTCTGGGTGAAGGTCAACCCGAACCAGGTGGCGGCGAGGGCCCCGGCGTAGAGCTGCCCCTCGGCGCCGATGTTCCAGAAGCGGGCGCGAAACGCCAGCGCGACCGCGAGACCGGTCAGGATCAAGGGGGCGGTCTTCACGAAGGTCTCGAGGACGGCGAAGCGGCTCCCCAGGGCGCCCGCGAAGAGGGAGGTGTACGCGGTCGCGAGGTCGGCCCCGGCCCACACGACCAGGATCGAGCAGAGCGCCAGCGCGGCGAGCACGGCGAGCACCGGGAGCAGACTCTGCAGCCAGAGCGGGAGCGGATGGCCCCGCTCGAGACGGACGCGGATCATCCGGGCGTCCCGGCCCGGCGGCCGACGCCGGCCATCATGAGTCCGACCTC
>CAZDYT010000728.1:0-2487 GCA_964509395.1 uncultured bacterium | reverse complement strand
GCCGGAGCTCCGCGCGCTGCCGGGCCGAGAACCCGGTGCCGACCTTGCCGGCGAAGCGCAGCGCGCCGCCTTCGACGACGCCGACCAGGAGGGCGCCGATCTCGTCCCGCTGGCTCTTGGACCGGGTGAAGCCGACGACCGCCACCTCTTGCGAGGTGACCGCCTTGATCTTCAGCCACGCGCGGGACCGCACGGGCTCGTACGGCGAGCCGCACTTCTTGGCGATGAGGCCCTCGAATCCTCGCGCCGCCGCGGTCCGGAGCGCCGCCGGCCCCGGCTGGTCGAGGCGCTCGGCCAGGTGGAGGACCGGCGGCGCGTTGGCGAGGAGGCTCCCGAGCAGGTCGCGGCGCGCTTCCAGGGGGCGCCCGCGGAGATCCTCTCCGTCGAGCCAGAGGAGGTCGAAGGCCACGAAAAACGCGGCCTCGTCGTGGCCCTTCTGGAGGAGCTGAAAGCGAGGGGCGCCACGGGCATCGAGCGCGACGACCTCGCCATCGAGCACCGCGTCGCCGACCACCAGGCCGGTGAGCGCCGCCGCGATGCGGTGGAACCGCGCGGCGAGGTCGAGGCGGTTGCGGGACCACATCGCCACCCGCCCGTCCGACACCGCGCAGAGCGCCCGGAAGCCGTCGTACTTGAGCTCGAAGGCCCAGGCGTCCTCGCTCCCCGGCAGTCGTGCCGCCGCCGTCGCGAGCATCGGAGGGAACACGCGCTCGAGGAGCCGCTCCGGGGCCGGGCGCGGCGCCCGGAGCGTGGCCGCCCGCTCGGGTCCCCGCGCGGCCACCTTCCCGCTCACCACCGACTCGGGGCGCTCGGCCACCACGTCGTAGTCCGGGTTGGCGGCCTCGTCCTTAGCCTTGAAGAGAAGCCACTGGGGCTTCCCGCTGACCGGGCGGCCGCTGCGGACCAGGTGCCACCGGCCGCGGAGCTTCCTCCCGCGGAGCTCCACGTGAAGATGCCCCTTGGCGCGCTGCCGCGCGGCCTCCCCGGGTGGGACGGTCTCGTAGGTCCCGCGGTCCCAGATCAAGGAGTCCCCGGCGCCGTACTCCCCCTCGGGGATCCGGCCCTCGAACCCGGCGTACTCGAGGGGATGGTCCTCGGTCTCCACGGCGAGCCGCTTGACGGCCGGATCGTAGCTCGGGCCTTTGGGCACGGCCCACGAGGCGAGCGCGCCGTCGATCTCGAGGCGCAGGTCGTAGTGGAGGCGCCGCGCGTGGTGCTTGTGCACCATGAAGATGAGCGCCCCCGGCGACGGCGCGGCGCGACCGGGCGCCGGCTCCGGCGTGACGGCGAAGTTCCGCTTGGCGCTATAGGCCGGCAGGCGGGTGCCGGCCGGTGGGGAGCCGCCGGAGCGTGTCATGGCGTGGGCGCACCGCTCCGCATCTCCCTTCAGGATACAACGCGGCCCGGCCCCGGTGTCGTCACCGCGCGCCCGCGCGAGCCGCCCCGGGCCAGGCGCCAGAGCCGAGGACCCCCGAGCCACTCGTTGCCGCGATAGCGGTACCGGGTGGGGCGGGCGAGTGGGCGAGCGTGCGAGCGGTCAGGCGCTCGAGGCGGCGGTCGCGACGGCGCGAGTGTGCGGGAGGATCAAGCGGCGGATGGCGACGCGGACGCCGCCGAGTGTGTCACCCTCGGCCCGCACCCTTCGGCCGACGCCGCTCTTCAATCTTGGATGACCCGACCGGGCCACGCCCGCAAGAGAAGCTCGACCTCCGGGCACAGAAAGCGCAGGCCGTGCTGGAACCCTCTGGGGGTTTCCCGAACCCACCGGATCGCTGCCGCCGTTTCGAGCAGAGAGCGCTCCGTCGCTTGGCCCGGCGCCGACGGCGAGAAGGCGAGCGTCACCCGTGATCCCGGAGGAACCCGCTCGGGCAGCAAGACCAACGCCCCCTCGAGACTCACGTCGGAGGTCCACCCGCGGAGGCGCGTCGGCGACTTCCCCTCGCCATCGCCCGAGCGGCTCATGGTCACGGGTGCTTCGCAGGAAAGCCGGGGGGTGACGCGCTCGCGCTTGTCCCGCGGCACGGCAGCCTCGCCTCGACCTTGTCCGGAAACCCGCTGGGACATGCGGCCCTCTCCTGGGAGCCGGAGTGAATGTGCCTGGATTCTACGCCGACGCCTCGACGGGCGTCAACTCTTTGATGGACCGCGTGCGGGGCTCCGGCCCCGGTCCGCCGAGATCACTCTGAGGCGGGTCCGGCCGACGCGAACAGCCGGCGCAGAACCGCGATGAGCTCGGCGACGCGGAAGGTCTTGTCGAGGAAGGCGCCGCCGAACCTCGTCCCGGGCGGCTCAGATGTGGGAGATCCGGTCCGACTCCTCGCCCTCGCGCTTGCGGAGCCAGCTTTCGAGCATCTCGCGGGCGAGGTCGCGCCCCCCAAGTCCAAAGGCCAGGGCGAGGGCCAGGACGGCGCCCCCAAAGGCGATGCCGAACACCAGGAGGACCAGCTCCCGGGCGATGCCGAGCCGAGTGAGGGCCACGGCGCCGGC
>CAZDYT010000727.1:0-2490 GCA_964509395.1 uncultured bacterium | reverse complement strand
GCTTCGCGCCGACCCGGTCGCCCCAGCGGCCGATGGCCCCCTGCGCCTCGAGGGCCCGGACCTCCGGCGGCCGGAGGCCGAGGATCGTCCGGAACACGTGGTCGTTGTGCCAGCCCACCGGCTGCGCGGCCCAGCGGATCCGGCCCGGCGTGGCGGAGAGCTTCGGCGCCGGACCCTGCTCGACCATCGGGCCGTAGAGCGGATCCTCGTAGTCCCACGTCGCCCCCCGCGCGCGGAGGTGCGGGTCGTGGTACCGCTCCGCCGCGTCCGCGACGCGCGCGGCGGCGAACCCGTGCTTCTCGCCGAGCGCCTCGAGGTCGGCGCGGGAGAGGTCCACGGCCCACTCCCGGACGCTGCGCAGGATCTCCCCGGCGTGAGCCGGTTCGAGCCGCGCCGCGAGCGTCGAGACCCGCGGGTCCTCCGCGAGGGCCGTGATCCCCATCGCCTGGCAGAGGCCGCCGAACTCGGCGTCGGTCACCGCCGCGATCGCCACGAAGCCGTCCCGGCAGCGGACGATGTCCGAGGCCCCGAGGGCGCGGTCGCGGTTCCCGGCGGGCCCGCGGGTCTCGCCGGTGAGACCGGCGAGGATCCAGGTCCAGTCGAGCGAGCGGATGAGGCCCTCCGACTGCGCGTAGTCGATGAGCTGGCCCTCGCCGGTCCGCTGCCGGTGGTGGAGCGCCACCAGGGCAGCCGTGGCCGAGAGCAGGGCCCCGAACCAGTCCCCGATGAAGATGCCGCAGAGGAGCGGGGGCCGACCCGGAAAGCCCGTGATCCCGACCATCCCCGACACCGTCTGCGCCACGCCGTCGTAGGAGGCGCGGCCCAGCGCGAACGGCCCCCACTGCCCGAACCCGGAGTTGGCCACGTAGATCAGCCGGGGGGTGAGCGCGGAGAGGTCGCGGTAGCCGATCCCCCACCGGTCGAGCGTCCCGGCCCGGAAGTTTTCCACGAGGATGTCGGCGCGGGCAGCGAGGCGCTTGAAGAGGGCTTTCCCCTCCTCTTTGTGGAGGTCGATCCCGACGTGATACTTGGAATGGCTCTGCGGGAAGAAGCCGAGCGAGGCGTTCTTCCAGAAGGTCCCGCGCGGCGTCACGTAGCGCATCGTGTCGCCGCCCGGCGGCAGCTCGACCTTGATCACCTCGGCCCCGAACTCGCCGAGGAAGTCGGCGGTCGACGGCCCGAGGATCAGCGTGGTCAGCTCGAGGACGCGGATGCCCTGGAGCGCCTCGGGCTTGTCGAAGATCCGCTTCCGGTCGAACAGCTCCGCCGTCCACCGGAAGTATTCGTCGTCGGGCATGGATCGGCTCCCCGCAGATTCTGGCGACGCCGGAGGCTCGGTCGCCAGGGCCCGCGCGCGGCGGGTCGTCGGAAACCGTAGCAGATCAGCGCAACCGACACAAGCGAGGGTGGTCAGGCCGTATCGTTTCGTGCACGCGGCCCGGCGCGAACGAAACCCGTCGACACGTGCCGGGGTGGAGTCCTCAGCGGGCGGGCTGGAAGAGCTCGATGGCGTTGCCGGAGGGGTCGTCCAACAAGATCTGGGCGCCGCCGGGGCCCCGTACGATGTCGTTGCGGAACCGCAGCCCGGCGCCGCGAAGGCGGTCCACCTCCGCAGCGATGTCGTTCACCACGAGCTGAATGCGGTTCCACCCGCCGGGGCCGGGCTGGCGGCCGTCAGGCATGGCCCGTCCGGCCGAGCTCGTCCGCCCGCTGAGCAGAAGCCGAAGGTCGCCACGGGCGACGTCGGCGAAGGCCGGGGCGGCCCTGGAGAGGAGGGTGAAGCCGAGGTGGGTGGTGTAGAAGGCGACGGCGGCATCGACGTCGTCGACCATGTAGCGGACATTGACCGTGGTCATGGCCTGCTCACCTCACCCGGGGGTGTTTCATCCGGAGTACCGGCGGTGGGGGCAATCACGAGGAGCTCGGGTATCGGTCACCCATCCATTCCGGCGATCACGGGCGAAGGTAGGGGATCGTTTGCGGGCCCTGCGGCAGGACGCACAGCGTCGCGCTCGACCCGGCGGCTCGCATCGCCGCCGACACCGCCGCAGCGACGTCGTCTATCGGCTGGAAATGGGCCGCACGGACCGCCTCCGGCGCAAGGCCGGTGGTCTTCAGCAGCACACTCGCTTTCATCTGGATCTGCGCCTGGATCTGCACCTCCCACTGATCCGGTGCCGAATAGCCCGGCGCGTTGATCATCGCGAGCAGCTTCTCGGGCGACGATTGCGAGGCGAGCACCTGCCCGTACGACCCGTGCGATGGCAGGCCGTCGCGGCACTCGGCGGCGCACACGATCGTGCCTCCCGGTTTGACGACCTTTGCGCCGGCGGACATGCCCTTGACCGCTTGGTACAGGTTCTGGTCGAGCGGGAAACCGGAATTCGTGGTCAGCACGACGTCGAACGGCGAATCCACCGCCTGCATCGCATCGCGCTTCGCGGCCTCGCAGGCTGCGCGGTGTTCGGCGAACAGGTCGCCGGCGAACAC
>CAZDYT010000726.1:0-2491 GCA_964509395.1 uncultured bacterium | reverse complement strand
GCCCTCGGAATCGCCGGCGTGCCCGACCGGGCGCGAAAGCTCTTGACCGGCGCACAGGACCCGCGGGTCGCGTACTGGCTGGTGGCGTGGCGGATGTTCACCGAGTCCCCGCTCCTGGGGAAGGGCGTTCACACCTTCGGGGAGTTCTACCTCCCCTATCTCGGGAAGATCGCCCTTCCGGCCCAGTACACTCCGGACCGCGTGTACATCCCCTGGGCGCACAACCTCTACCTGGAGATCCTGGCCGAGCAGGGGCTCGTCGGGGCGGTCGGGCTCGGAGCGCTCCTCGGAGCGATGGCGATCGGGCTCGGGCGCTTCCTGAGACCGGGGACGCCCCGGGAGGTGCGAACGATCGCCGTGGGGCTGGCGGCGAGCCTGGGGGCGTTCCTGGCCGAGGCGGTCTTCGATCTCACGTTCCTGAAGGACTGGCCGCTCCTGGTCTTCCTGCTCCTCGCAGCCCTGATCGCCCGGCTCCCGGGGCTCGTCGAGGGGTCACCCCGCCCGGTGACCTCTCAAGACAGCGCCCGCCGCTGACCGGGCACCCGGCCAGCGGCGGGCAGAACGGACCTGAAGCGCTCGGGCGGGGAAGGCCTTACGGATCCCGCCGCCTCCCGCACCCGCCCCAGCCAGCCACGAGGCCGATCGCGAGGGCCAGCGAGAGGAGCGCGTAGACGGGCCGCAACGGGCTGAAGAGCAACGAGCCGTAGGCGCCGCACGTGCTCCCCACGATGACGTTCACCGTCGCCGTGCCGGACGTTGCACTCTCGACGAACGCGGTGACCGTGACGGCGGTGCCGGCGGTGACGCTTCCACACGGGGCAAACAGGAACGTCACGAACTTGCCGTCGGCGCCCGTGACGCCGTCGACCGTGTCGAGCCGTCCGTGCGACGTGCTCACCTGGACGCGCCGGCCCTCGAGGGGACGGCCGTTGGTGTTGGTGACCAGGACCGTGATCCCCGCCCGCCGCCCGAGCTCGATCTGGTTCGGGTTGACCGCCACCTGAACCTTGATCTGCGAGGAGGTGTCGGCCTCCCCGGTCTGGGTCGCGGGAAAGGTGGGGCCCTTCGAGCCACTCTGATCCGTGCAGGCCTGGCTGAGCGCAGCGAGCACCAGCAAGCCCCCGAGCAGCCAGATCCCCGATCTTCCGGCACCGTTGCTTCCCATCGCTCCACGCCTCCGTGTGGCCCCCATGGTCGTCAGGTCCCCTAGAAGATGGTGATCCGGACCGTCGCGACGGCGTTCTCGGTGCTCGCCGTCACGATCGCCGTGCCGCGCTCGGCCTTCGCGCAGAGTGCCTCGGTGAGGATCCCGCGGATGGTGAAACCGGTGACCGCCACGAACTCCTCGCCTGCGGTCGCGCCGGGGAAGCGCCCCAGTGTCGTCGTCACGGTGACGCGCGCCCCGTCCACGAGCCGCCCCTGCTGATCGAACACCGTCATCTGGATCACGGCGCAGCCGCCCTGGGATTCGCCGCTCGCCGGCGTCGCGCCCCGCAAGGTGTTCGGGCTCGCCGTCACGACGATCTCGAAGCCCGAGGCGCTGCTGGGCGACTGGCTGCGGTTGGGTCCGCTACAGCTTGCCAGGACCAGGCTGAGGATCATCACCACCGGGACAGCTCGCCAGGACGTCCTTCGCATCGCCTTCCCCTCTATCCCCCGCTCCGGGGCATGGGACCTTCGTGGACCTCCCTGAGCACCTCCTGCACCACGTCCGGCGCCACGTCGAAGCACACCTCGGCGTGTCCGAGGGCTTTGAGGAGCACGAACGGAACGCGCCCCTCGCGGGCCTTTTTGTCGCGGCGCAGGGCTTCCCAGACCTCGCGCGGGCCGGGCGTCTGGAATCGCGTCGGCAGCCCCACCGCCGTCAGCAGTGCGCTCTGCCGCTCCGCCGTTCGTGCGTCGGTCAGCTTGAGCCGATTCGACAGGCGGGCCGCCACGACGATGCCGGCGGCCACCGCCTCGCCGTGGAGCCACGTCTGGTACCCGCCCAGCGCTTCCAGCGCGTGCCCGACGGTGTGGCCGTAGTTGAGGACCATCCGGAGCCCGCTCTCTTCGCGCTCGTCCTGCTCGACGATGGTGGCCTTCTCGGCGCAGCAGGTCGTGATCACGGCTTCGAGCAGCTCGGGCTCGCGCCGCTGGACGGCGGGGACGCTCGCCTCCAGCGTCGCAAAGAGCTCCGCGTTCAGGGCGGCGCCGGTCTTGATCACCTCGGCGAGGCCCGACCGGTACTCGCGCTCCGGGAGGGAGCCGAGCGTCCCGGGGTCGATCAGCACCAGACGCGGCTGGTGGAAGGTCCCGATCAGGTTCTTGGCGGCGGGATGGTTGATGGCCACCTTGCCTCCGATGGAGGCGTCGACCTGCGCGAGCAGCGTCGTCGGGACCTGGACGCACGCCACGCCGCGCATGTACGTCGCCGCCGCGAAGCCGGCGAGGTCACCGACGGCGCCGCCCCCGACCGCGACCACCGCGGAGCCCCGGTCGAGCCCGTGAC
>CAZDYT010000725.1:0-2496 GCA_964509395.1 uncultured bacterium | reverse complement strand
CCAGGCGAGCGAGTCCTCGCGATTCGATAGCAGACGCATGATCTCCAGCAAGCGCCGGTTCCCCGGCACCTCAAGGACACCGAGCACCGCCTCCGGGTCAGAACACGGAATCCCGAGCGCCGTCAGCTCCTGCCGGATCGGGTTGCCGAACGCCCCGTTGTGGTCACTCCGGAGGAGCACGAGGATCTCCGAGGGTGCGACGCCTTCCCGGGTGACCAGCCGCTCGACGAGCGTCGCCACGCCCCTTGCCTCGGACACTTCACTCGCAAAGGATAGGAGCGCGGACTCGCCGGCCGGTGCGTCGTCCCCCGGCTGGAGGAGCCGCTTGTCTCGCGGCCGGTCCGGATCCTGGGTCATAACGAAGTTGGCCCACTCCAGGATTCTGCGCGCGCACCGCTGTGTGACGGATAGCGGGTAGTCAGCGCAACCCGGGTAGTCCGCGAGGAAGCGCCTGATGCCCTCGGGGGCCGCCTTCCGGAACGAGTAGATCGATTGGTCGTCGTCCCCGGCCGCCAATATCCGGCACCCTCGGGCGGCGATCAGTCTCAAGACATCCAGGTCACACGCGTTGAGGTCTTGGTATTCGTCCACGACCAGCAGGTCGTACTCGAGGCCCATGAGGTTCGGGTGCGCGAGCATTGCCTCACGCAGGGCGTACGGTAACTCCGCGACGAGCGTATATCCGAAGATGCGACGGTGCTCGTTCCACGCACCCAGGAATCGGGCTCGATCCTCCGAGGACACCACAGGGTCCTCATGCGGCACGAGAGACTCCCAGTTCGCTGCCATCTCTCGAACCAGGCGATCCAGCCGGTTGACGGTCACCTGCCCTCTTCGCGCCAGGGTCGGCCGCACCAGGACGCGATACTCCCAGTCGTCCGCGAGACGGAGTGGTTCGGGGAACTCCACGGTGCCGGGGTTCCGCAGCAGCACGGCCATGGCGAAGGAGTGAATGGTGCTGGGGCGTTCCGCAGTTGCTGCTGGATGCTCGGACGCCTTCTGAGCCAATTCGGCCGTGGCGGCGCGGGTAAACGTCAAGAGCCTGATCCGGGGTGCAGGTTCCGCACCAAGGAGTCGCTCTACGAGCGCAACGATCGTCGCGCTCTTGCCCGTCCCCGGCCCGGCCAGCACACGGCCGTGCCGACGATGATCGTGGCGAAGGATCGCTTCCTGCTCAGGGTTCGGGATGAACGGCATAGGATGGCCGCTGTCGCAACGCTGTGCTTACGAGCCACACCCCGTCAGGTCAGCAACGATTCTACGCCAGGTTGCCGCGCACCCGACGGGCGCCGGAGCGGGGGGGCGAGACGAGAAACGCCCACGACGGCGGGAGCGCGCCGCCGCCAGGCGACTTGGAGGCTCCCGAACCGGCTTCGGAGTGGCAACACCCTCCGGCCGCGGCCCCCCGAACAGCGCTCGGACCCGCCCTGGGAGTGGTGGCGGCTCCCAGGGGTTTCGGGCGCGGAATTATGTCCTCTCGATCTGCAAGCAGCTGCCACTGCGGCGTGGCTTGGTAGCAACATGGTAGTAAGGGGGGACGCTTCGCACGGCCCCGCAAGACACCCGTGCGTGGAACCTCCTGGGGCCTCCAGAACCGTTCGGTTGGTGTCTCCTAGGGTTTCCGCTGGCCGCGGTACTTCTTCAGGAGGCCGATGATGACGAACAGCGCGCCGAACCCGACCCCCTCCAGGCCCCACCGTAGGTCCAGGACGGCGCCGAGGAGCCCGACCACGATGAAGAGAGCGCCGAGCCGGAATAAGGTACATTGATGCCCACGCTGTGGCCTCCTACCTCAACGGGGAACAAGCAGAGTCCCCGTGTCTCGGCGCACAGCAATTTGATGCCGCGGTACTCGTGGTTCAAGGCGTCGGAGCGGATGGCGGATTTGGCAGAAGGGGGGAGAACGCGCAATGCGCCGCGTAACCCACGGCGGTCCGGCGCCGGGGATCGCTCAGGAGCAGGCCAGATTAGGGCAACGCGCAGGCCGACCGCGCAATCGCGGACGGCCCCCTCCCACCCGCGTCGTCCTGCGCATCTTCCGCGGGACCGTGTTCGGCTGGCTCCGCCGCACGGCCGCGCGCCGGGGCGTCGTCGGCGACCGCTGCGGCGCGGTCACGGCGATCCAGCGCTTTGGCGGGGCGCTCAATGCCAACATCCACTCCCACTCGCTCGTCCTCGACGGCGTCTGAGCACGCTAGATGCCACGCGCCCCGCGGCCCAAGGCGTCGGCTGATCGCCCGGTTACGCGTCCACATCGTCCTGCCGTCAGGCCGCGAGGTGTCTGCAGGAGCGTACGGGGGGCTCACGACGCGTGACATCGGTCCCTCCGACTGGCTCGCGCTGAGCTCCTGGACGAGATCCGTCACGGCGAGTTCAGGTCGGGGCAGAGACTACCGGAGGCGGGTCTGGCGAAGCAGTTCGGTGTGAGTCGCGCGAGCGGATCAGGCCAGATGGCACGCCACGAGCCGTCCCCCGACCGGCCGGAGCGGCGGCTCC
>CAZDYT010000724.1:0-2497 GCA_964509395.1 uncultured bacterium | reverse complement strand
ATGCCAGAGATACTCCCCGGTAATCTTCCCTATGCACCACCGGTGCTGCAGCCACGGCTTGAGGGCGTTTTTTTTAGCGCCTGGCGCACGCTCTCCAAACAGATCCCCTCAACCAGGTTCAGTTCTACCAACCGGTCGGCGATCAACTGCAGGGTCCACCGCGCGGCCCCCGGGGGCGCTTCCGAACAGGCAATCAGCGCCACGTGCGCCGCCACGCGACTATCCAGCTTGACCGGTTGCCCGGGCCGGGGCGCGTCCTGCAACACTTCCCCTATATCCCCGCCCGCATGCTCCTGGGCCTCCCGGCGCATGGTGGTCACCCGACCCCGGGCCGGCCTGGGCTCGCCGTGTCCTCCTGCCACGGGGAGGACGGGCCAGCCAGGCGCTTGGGAGCCCCGGGATCGACGACGGCCGGACCTCCTGAGGAGTGACCTGGCCATGTCAGACCGCGGTACGATGGACTGGGGGATTTCGGCGCGTGCGGCCGCCCTGCATCGCGCGTCCCTCGTGTGGGACGACCACGGGGGCTTCGCGTTCAGCACGGCCTCGGCCCTGGACGGTCTCCGGCGGTGGCGCGCGTCCGGCATCGACTACCTGTCGATCAACGTCGGCTATGACGTGACGCCGTGGACGCTGGCCGTCGAAGCGGTGTCGCGGTACCGGCACTGGATTCACGCCCACGACGACGCCGTCGTGCAGGTCACCCGGGTCGAGGACGTCCACCGGGCCAGGCGCGAGGGCAAGCTTGCGGTGTCCTTCGATCTGGAGGGCATGGACGCCCTGAACGGGGACCTCGGAATGGTCGATGTCTACTACCGGCTGGGCGTGCGCCAGATGCTGTTCGCCTACAACCGGAACAACGCGGCCGGCGGCGGCTGCCATGACGACGATGGCGGGCTCACGCCGTTCGGCCGCGAGGTCATCCGCGAGATGAACCGCGTGGGCATGATCGTGGACGGCTCCCACTGCGGGCACCGGACCACCATGGAGGCCATGGGGGCCTCGGCAGCGCCGGTCATCTTCTCGCACTCGAATGCCCGCCGCCTGTGCGACCACGAGCGCAACATCCTGGACGACCAGATCCGGGCCTGCGCCGCCACCGGCGGCGTGGTCGGGGTGACGGGGGTCGGGCGCTTCCTCGGTCCCCGCGGGCCGGTAATCGAGCACCTGGTCGAGCACATCGACTACATGGTCGAGCTGGTCGGTCCGGCGCACGTCGGCCTCGGCATGGACAGCGTGCTGGAGGCGACGCCGCCCGGCCAGCCCTTCCGGCGGAGTCGCACCTACTGGCCGGAAGCGCAGTACCCGGACAGCGGGTCGGGCTACGTCGAGCCCGAGGCCTTCCCGCACCTGACGCAGGCGCTGCTCGATCGCGGGTACGACGAGGCCCACGTTCGCGGAATCCTGGGGGAGAACTTCCTCCGCGTCGCGCGCCTCGTGTGGAAGTGAGGGACCGCGCCGCCGGACGGCTCGGGCGGCCTCTCCCGCGCCATCTCGCTCGTCGGGGTGGCGTTCCCGGGCGTCCCCGCCGGACGATGAAGTGAGGAGGCAGCCGATGGGGAAGTCGGCGGCATACGAGCGGCTTGAGACCCGGCTGGCACGTGGAGAGCCGGTCCTGTTGGACGGGGGGATCGGGTCGGAGCTCCAGGAGGTCGGCTACCCACCGCTCGAGCGACGGGGCACGGACCATGCCTGGGGCACGCTCGCGCTCTACGAGGCGCCCGCCCTCGTCGCCGAGGTCCACCGGCGCTACGTCGACGCCGGCGCCGACGTCATCTTCACCGACACCTGGCTCATCCACCAGTGCCCGCAGGCCGAGGTGGACGGGCGGGTCGCGGCGGCGCCGGGGACGTGGCGTGAGAAAGCCAACCTGGGCGTCCGGCTGGCCCGCGAGGCCATCGCCGAGCCCCGGCGGGCCGGCGAGTGTGCCATCGCCTTCACGATGCGCACGATCCGCGTGCCGCTGGAGCCGAGCGGTCGCGCCGGCGCGCCGATCCCGATCGAGCGGGATCTGCTGCGCGACGTCGCCCGCACGATCGAGCGGGAGCCGCCCGACCTCATCCTGGTCGAGACGATGCGCGACATCCCCGCGGATCTGACGTGTCCCGATTACGAGATCTTGCTCGAAACGGGGATCCCGCTCTGGGTCGCCTATCGCCGCACCGTCGGCTCCCAGTGTCGCGTCGACGGCCGTCTGTTCGGCGAGGACGGTGACCTCTTCGGCCGGGCGGCCGCGAGGTTCGAGGCGATGGGGATCGGCGCGGTGCTCGTCAACTGCCTGCCGCCGCACCGCGTCCGCGGCGTCGCGCCCTGGTTGCGCCAGTTCACGCGCCTGCCGCTGGGTGCCTATCCCAACATCGGCCAGTTCCGCGACCGGCAGTGGTACTGGGACGGCGCGCCCGATCCCGAGGCGCTGGCCCGGGAGGCCGTCGGCTGGCTGGACGAAGGGATGCAGGTCGTCGGCGGCTGCTGCGGCGTCCGCCCCGCCCACATCGCC
>CAZDYT010000723.1:0-2498 GCA_964509395.1 uncultured bacterium | reverse complement strand
AGCCACCGCGGGTCCACCTGGTTCACGGGCCGTCCCGCCAGGGCGAGCGTGATCACGGAGCCCAGCCCACCGGGGGAGAGGACGTAGCCGGCCGTGAGGGCATCGTAGTGCAGCAGGTGCTCGAGGTAGAAGGTCAGGAGCACCAGGCTCGAGTAGAGGCCGAAGCCCGTGATCGAGATCAGGAGCGTGCCGATGGCGAAGGTCCGGTTGGCCAGGACGCCCAGGTCGACGATCGGCTGGCCCACCGTCAGCTCGCGCACCACGAACGCCGCCAGCGTCGCCAGGCCGGTGGCCACCAGCGCCGTGATGGCCGTCGAGTCGAACCAGTCCAGCCGGTTGCCACGATCGAGTGCGAGCTGGAGCGACCCGACACCCAGGACCATGAGCGCAAGTCCGAGCCCATCCACCCGCGTGATGGCCGCCGGCCGCTCTCGGGGCTCCTCCAGGAAGATCCACGCGAGGGCGAGGGCCAGCGCTCCGATCGGCAGGTTGACATAGAAAATCCAGCGCCACGAGTAGTTGTCGGTGATCCAGCCGCCGAAGGTGGGACCGAAGATCGGGGCGAACATGACACCGAGCCCCCAGACCGCCATCGCGGTCCCGCGCTGGCGCGCCGGGAAGATCTCCATGAGGATCGCCTGCGAGAGCGGCAGGAGCGGCCCTCCGCCCACTCCCTGGAGCACTCGCGCGACCACCAGCACCTCGAGGCTCGGCGCGACTCCCGCCAGGAGGGAGCTTCCGACGAAGGTGAGCGTGGCGGCGAAGAAGAACCGGCGCCGGCCCAGCAGGGCGACGAGCCACCCGGTCGCGGGCAGAATCACGGCGTTGGCGGCCAGGAACGACGTGAAGACCCAGGTGATCTCGTCCACCGAGGCGGACAGGCTCCCCTGCATGTGGGGCAGCGCGACGTTCGTCACCGTGGTGTCGAGGATCTGCATGGTGGCCACGAGCATGACGGCCACCGTCACGATCCACCGGCGGGCCGACGCGGAGTGGGCCGGCGGTTCCCCCGATCGAGCGGGGACGCTCACCGGAGGTCGATGGTGACCGTCGCGGACATCCCCGGGCGCAGGACGTGCGGGTTCACGTGGTAACCGTCGAGCAGGATCTTCACGGGGATGCGCTGGACGACCTTCACCCAGTTGCCGGTCGCGTTCTCGGGGGGCAGGAGGCTGAATCGGGCGCCCGTGCCGGCACTGATGGACTCCACCGTCCCCTGGAAGACGCGCCCGGGGAAGGTATCCACCTTGACTGTGGCGCGCTGGCCGGGACGAACCCGCGCGAGCTGCGTCTCCTTGAAGTTGGCGACCACCCAGATGCCGTGAAGCGGGACGATCGCCAGGAGCGGCTGCCCCGGCTGGACGAGCTGGCCGAGCTCCACCGTCTTCTTCGACACCACCCCGTCCACGGGGGCGCGCACGCGGGTTTTGGCGAGCTGGAGCTGCGCCGCGGCGAGGTCCGCCTGCGCCTGCTGGACGCTCGCCGCCGCGCGCCCGGCCCCCGCCTCCTTCATCGGCACCTGCGCCCGCTGCGACTCGGCCTCGGCCAAGAGGCCCTCGGCTTCCTTGACACGCCGCTGGGCCTGCGCGACCCCGAGCTCCCGCGTCCGCACCTCGGCCGCAGCCTGCTCGGCCTCCCGCTGGGCCTGGACCAGGCGTCGGCGGGTCGCCTCGAGCGCCGCCGCGGCCGTCCGCTCGGCGGTCTGCGCCGTCTCGTGATCCTGCAGCGAGACGAGCCCCTGCGCGACGAGCCGGGCCATGCGCTCGAGGTCCCGGCGCGCTTTGTCGAGTGTCGCCTCGGCCACCGCGGCGTCCGCCCGCGCGGCCGCGACGGCAGCGCCCCGGGCCTCGAGCCGCGCCCGCGCTTCCGCGACCTGCGCGCGCGCGACCTCGACCGCCACGTGGACGGCCTCGACCGCGGCGCGGGCCTGCTGAATGCGGCTGGCCGCGGTATCCCGCGTCAGCGGCACGTCGGTCTGGGCTGCCCGCTCGCTCGCGACCGCCATGGCCAGGGCCGCACTGGCCTGCTCCACCCGGATCTCGTAGTCCCGCGGATCGATTTCAAGGAGCACCTGCCCTTCACGGACTTCCTCGTTGTCGCGGACGAGAACTCGCGCGACCGGACCCGGCACGCGGGCGCTGATGACGACGACGGAGCCCTCGACGCCGGCGTCGTCCGTCCACACGTGGTTGCGCGAATAGACGTATAGCCAGACGCCGTAACCCGCCGCGGCGAGGAGGGAGAGCGCGAGGACGATCCGGACCAGAGGCCGAGCCAAGCGCTATGCCCGGAGGCCCGAAAGCGGCGTGAGCCGAACCACGTGAGGTACCTCCCGTCTCGCTGGCTCTTGTAGCACGCGAGGGGCGAGCAAGGCAAGGCAGATTGCGCCGCACGGCTTACGTGACGTAAGGGGCCTCCTGGCGGTAGGATAAGGCCACTGTGGTCGAGAGCTCCGACCGTTCCGAGTCTGCCGCCGGGCCGACGGCCTCGCCGGTGCC
>CAZDYT010000722.1:0-2500 GCA_964509395.1 uncultured bacterium | reverse complement strand
AGCGCCTCGTGATGAACATGGGGCCGCAGCACCCGTCCGCCCACGGGGTCTTCCGCATGATCCTCACGCTCGAGGGCGAGACGATCGTCGCGATGGACCCGGTGATCGGCTACCTCCACCGCTGTCACGAGAAGCTCGGCGAGACGCTCACGTACGTCCAGTATCCGACGATCGCCTCGAAGACGGACTACGTGGCCGCGATGACGGCGGAGCTCTGCTACGTGCGGGCGGCGGAGCAGGTCGGGCAGATCGAGGTCCCGAAGCGCGCCCAGTACCTGCGAGTCCTCTGCGCGGAGCTCCAGCGGATCGCCTCTCACCTGCTTTGGCTCGGGACCTGGTGCATGGACATGGGCGGGGCCCTCGGGGGCGGGGCGACGATGTTCCTCTACTGCTTCCGCGAGCGCGAGACGGTCCTCGACCTGTTCGAGGCGCTCACGGGAGCGCGGCTCCTCTACGGCTTCCACCAGGTCGGGGGGACGCGCTACGACCTGCCGGCGGAGTGGGCCGACCAGTGCCGGCAGACGGTCGGCCACATCGAGCGGCGGCTCGACGAGTACGAGGCGCTCTTGGAAGGGAACACGATCTTCCTCGTGCGGACCGAGGGCGTCGGCGTGATCTCTCCCGAGCTCGCGCAGGAGGTCGGCGTCTCGGGGCCGCTCATTCGCGGCTCGGGGATCGCCTACGACGTCCGCCGGGCGGAGCCGTACTCCTCGTACGAGGAGTTCGCCTTCGACGTCCCGGTCGAGACCGCCGGGGACTGCTACGCGCGCTACCGCGTCCGGATGCGGGAGTTCCGGGAGTCCATCCGGATCGTCCGCCAGGTGCTCGAGGGCCTGCCCGCGGGGCCGATCTCCTCGCGGCCCGGGGTCAAGTCCGTCGGCCAGGTGAAGCTCCCCAAGGGCGAGGCCTACGCCCGCGTCGAGGGGCCGCGCGGGGAGGTCGGCATGTACCTGGTCTCGGACGGCGCGACGAAGCCGTACCGGATGAAGTGGCGAGGGGCCTCGTTCTCGAATCTCGCGGTCGCGGGGCACATCCTGCCGGGCCACAAGATCGCCGACGCCGTGGCAATTCTCGGCTCGATCGATCCGGTCTTCGGCGAGGTCGACCGGTAGGACCGTGCCGATCATCGCGCGGCCCGGCTCGAGGAGAGCCGCATGAGCGCCTCGGACGTTCTCTGGACGGTCGGGCCGCCGTTCCTCCTGCTCAACGGCCTCCTCGTCCTGATCGCGTACCTGACCCTGCTCGAGCGGAAGTTCGCCGCGCGCCTCCAGTCGCGCGTGGGCCCGTACCGCGTGGGCCGCCCGCACGGCTGGCTCCAGCCGATCGCCGACGCGCTCAAGCTCATGCTGAAGGAGGACATCGTTCCGGCGATGGCCGACCGGCCGGTCTACAACCTCGCGCCGATCGTCTTCCTCGTGCCGGCGTTCCTCATGTACGCCGCGATCCCCTTCGCGCCGCGGCTCCTGCTCGCCGACCTCCAGATCGGCCTCGTCTTCGTCCTGGCCGTCTCCTCGCTCGAGGTGGTGGGGCTCTTCATGGGCGGCTGGGGGTCGAACAACAAGTACGCGCTCCTCTCGGCCATGCGCGCGGTGAACCAGATCATCTCGTACGAGGTCCCCTTCATCCTGGTGGCTCTGGTTCCCGCGGTGCTGACCGGATCGCTCCGGCTCCAGGACCTCGTGGCCGCCCAGGCGGGGCTCTGGTTCGTCGCGTACCCGATCCTGGGGCAGCTCGCCTTCGTGGCCTTCGTCGTCGTGGCGCTGGCCTCCGAGAACCGGACCCCGTTCGACATCGTCGACGCCGAGACGGAGCTGGTGGCCGGCTTCCTCGTCACGTAATCCGGGATGAAGTTCGCCCTCATCCAGCTCGCCGAGTTCACGCACCTCTTCGGCGTGGCCTGCCTGGGGACGCTCCTCTTCCTTGGCGGCTGGCTGGGCCCCGGGCCCGGCGGGCTCGGGCCCGTCTGGTTCATCCTGAAGGCCGTCGTCCTCTTCGTGCTGGTCATCTGGATCCGCTGGTCCTTCATCCGGATCCGCGTCGACCAGATTCTCGGGCTCTCCTGGAAGGTCTTCTTGCCCGCCTCGCTGGTCTTGCTCCTGGCGGCCGCGGCGGTCGTCGCCGCGCGCGGAGGGGGTGGTGCCTGAGCCGATGGGGCTCGGCCGGACGGCGCTCGCCATGCTCCGGGCCGGGGCGCGCGCGCTCGGCGTGACGCTGCGGAACCTCTGCCGGAAGCCGGTCACCGTCCACTACCCCGACGTCGTGCGCCCGTACCCGGACCGGTTTCGGGGCGTGCTCGCCCTCACCTACGATCCGGAAACCGGCGAGGAGAACTGCATCGGGTGCCGGCTGTGCGAGTACATCTGCCCGCCGCAGGTGATCAAGGTCGAGATGCTGAAGGCCGAGAAGCGGAACTACGCGAAGATCTTCTTCCTGGAGCTGTACGCCTGCGAGTTCTGCGAGCTGTGCGTGCAGGTGTGCCCGACCGACGCGATCATCATGC
>CAZDYT010000721.1:0-2503 GCA_964509395.1 uncultured bacterium | reverse complement strand
CGCTCCTGCGCAACCGCGGACACGACGGGGACGCTTCCCTATGCCTTGTACGCCCACCGCCGGACGCGGTCAAGCCACTTCTTGACCCCTCCCGCGGCCCCGGACCAGGCCGCACCCACCGCACCCACCACTGACCCCGCGGCGAGCGGCGCCGGCGAAAGGCAAAGCCCAAGAATCCGAACGCCTCTCCCTGCGTCAGGTCCACGACCCGACTCTTCGTCTCGTTCAGGCGCAGATCGAGTTTCGCGAGCTCCTCCCGCAGTCGCCGGTCCACCGCCCTGAGCAGCCACCCATTCCGCCACTGGCCGTTCACGAGGATCATCAGGTCATCGGCATCGCGCGCGTACTCGACGTACGTGTGCGAGCGGGGCCCCGCCTCGGGCACGCAACGGCGATGAACGGGCTCGGGGACCAGGAGGACCTGCGGCTCCGCTTCGACGTGCTCACTCAGACGAAGTAGCCCGAGCTTCACCGCTACGAGACGACGCGGGACCAGGCGGCGACGTGCCGGCTCTTTCGGCGGCCGGGCGAGATCGTGCGCGCGATCGAGGCCGAGGTGTTCCCGCCGCGGTTGGGGTGGGGGTGCGGGGAATGCCCGTGGCGGGGGGCGTGCTGGGCGTGGGGGTGAGGGTGCCCGTTGGCCGAGGAGGCGGCGGTTGCCGTCCCCGGGGGGTCCGGTCACGGTCACCCTGTATCCATTCGGTGACGGGCTCGCCGGCAGGCCGAGTGACGCGGCCACCGGGCAACAACCCGTCACCACGGGCATCTGGGCCGTCGCCACGTCGCGGCATGGCCCATGCTCTCGCGCCGGGCCATGCGACCGGTCTCGTGCGCCCGCGCGACCTACCAGCGCCGCCAACCCGAGCAGACCCTGCTCTACCGGACCATCGCGGCCCAGCTGCCGGCCTTCCTCGCGCGGCCGGCCGCGGAGGACGGGACGGGCGGGTGGCCAGCGTTCGTCCAGCGCGAGTTCGAGGCGTACCTCAAGTGTGGCATCCTCCGGCATGGTCTGCTGCGCGTTCGGTGTGAGCGCTGTGGCGACACCACGGTCGTGGCCTTCAGCTGCAACGGGCGCGGCTTCTGTCCGTCATGCGGCGGACGGCGGATGAGTGAGCTCGCCGCGCACCTCGTCGACCGGGTCATCCCCCACGTCCCGGTGCGGCAGTGGGTCTTCACGGTGCCGGTGCCGGTCCGCTACCAGCTCGCCTTCGATGCCGGGCTGACCCGCGCCGTCCTCCGAGTGTTCCTCGGCACCGTGTTCGGCTGGCTGCGGCACATCGCCGCCCGGCGGGGCATCCCCGGCGGCCGCTGTGGCGCGGTGACGGCGATTCAGCGCTTCGGCGGCGCGCTCAACGCCACTGTGCATTTCCACTCGCTGATCTTCGACGGCGTCTACACGCGCCCCCTGCCCACCGCACGGCCGGTCTTCCACCGCCTGCCGCCGCCGAGCGATGCCGACATCGCGGCGCTCCTCACGCGGCTCGACCGCCGCGTGCGCCGGCTCCTGGTGCGCCGCGGCCGGCTGGCGGAGGACGACGCCGGGAGCGACCCGTTCGCGGCGCAGGCGCCGCTGTTCGCCTGCGCGCTGGCGGCCTCGCTCCAGAGGCGGGTCGCGCTCGGGCCGCGCGCCGGGCAGCCCGTGCGCCGCCTCCGCTCGGCGGCCGACGCGACCGCCACGGGGCCGCGCTGCGCCCGGCTCGAGGGCTTCAGCCTGCACGCCGACGTGGCCGTGCCCGCGCGCCGCCGCGATCGGCTCGAACCCCTCGTCCGCTCCCTCGTGAGCCCGCCGCTGGCGCTGGCGCGGCTGACGGAGAGCACGGGCGGGCAGCGGCTCTATCAGTTCCGCCGGGCATGGAGCGACGGCTCCACGGCGCTCCTGTTGGACCCGCTGGAGTGGCTGGAGCGGCTCGCGGCGCTCGTGCCCCCGCCGCGCCGCCCGTTGCTCGCCTACCATGGCGTCCTCGCCCCCCGTGCCCGATGGCGCGCGGCGATCGTCCCACCGCCGGCCCCTGACGGCGCGCGCGCGGACGCGGGCGCGCGGTCCCCGGGACGGTGGACCTGGGCCCGGCTCCTCCGCCGCGTGTTCGCGATCCAGGTGCTGGGGTGCGACCGCTGCGGTGGCCCGCGGCGGATCCTGGGCGCGGTGACGGAGCCGCACGCGCTCCGGCGGGTGCTGGCGGCGCTCGGGCTGGCTGCGGAGCCACCGCCGGGGCGTGCCGTCCCCGCGGCCTGACCCCCGCTCGATGACGCCCACCCCCCGGCGCCGCCGTCCCCGTCCGCCTGCTGACCTGACGGGCGCGTTCCGACCCCCACCTCTCCGACCTCCCGACGCCCTTGCCGGGCGGCTGAGCGGCGCGCTACCCTCTGGGCACGGGGGCGGAGGGGGGCGTGGGGGTGACGCGGGGCGGGGGAAAGCACCAGGAAACACGCATAGGACCGCCTACGCTCAGGTGCTGGAGACTCGGCAGCAGGTCACCGTCCTTGTCGAAGCCCGGAGCCAGGC
>CAZDYT010000720.1:0-2511 GCA_964509395.1 uncultured bacterium | reverse complement strand
GCCACCTCAAGCGGGGCGATTTCGACGTCGCCAGCTTCGCGGCTGAGCATTTCCGGTCCAGTGCCAGGGCCGCCGGCCGCGACGCCGATGTCCTGGAGCTGATGGCCATCGTCACGGCCTGCGTCGCCGCGGATCGCGACGAGGCGCTGACTCACGCTCGGGCGACGTTCATGAATCGCCTGGACGCCAATCCCCCAAAAATGGTCGCCCCCCAGCCCGAGCATCACGACGAGCTGGCGTATCTGGCCGATCTGATCGCCCGGGGCCGCCGTGACCGGGCCCAACAGGAGGCCAGCGAAGCGCTGGTCACCTCCCTGATCGCCGCCGGCACGCCGTCCGAGGTCTGGGCCAGCATCGACCGCTATTTCGCGGCCGGCTGCACCCGCGTGGTCATTGCCCCCTTCCCTCGCGGCCGCGCCCCTGCTGAGGGCGTCCTCTGCGCCCTCGCACCGGGGCTTTGAAGCCCTACGCGGGCAACCCTGGGCACAACGGGGCGGCAGTAAGTCATCGGTTGCGCTCAACGGCGGACGGGTTGAATCAAATGCCTCTCCCATCGCAATGGGAGAGGTGAGGTGAGGGCTCCCCTTTCGGAACTAGCGTCAACGTGGGGCCATCCGGTCTGCCCTCACCCGACCTTGACTGTGAGTCGATATGCCGGCCCTGGTACCCCCCAGGGGCCCCCGCCAGCTACTGTCGGTGTTCAGCGACTTTGTCACGTTAAGCGTCCAGCGATTTTGTCACCCCCGGGGATTTTGGGCCAGTGCTTTGGAGGGTGGGTCGAGCCATTCGGCGGGTCCAGTAGCGCCCCGGCCAGAGGCGTAGGGGTTTGACGTCTGGGAGCAGACGACCCCGGTGGGAAGAGCGGCGGTGTGCTCAGTGGACGGGCCCGTCCACTGAGCACACCGCCGTAGAGAACACACTACGATTTGCGCCATGGATGATTAGGGCCTGGACGCGGACGTGAACCTGGAGTTTGAGCGGGAGTCATGACGCCGCTGGCGATGGTGTCTGGCCGTGAGCGTTGGACTACCTCCTTCCAGGACAGAGGCCGTGGCTGCTCCGGAGCGCTGGGGGACCGTCGGGTGAGTCGAGAGCCACGCACCCGGAGCACCGGAGCCTCTGGGGGAGCGGGCTTTGAAGCGATCTGCTGGTCGTTGTGGTAGACGGCGAGGCTGCCGTCCATACGCTCCTGAATCTCGACGCGGGCTCGCGCGTAGCTTATCCGGTGAGGTCCGGGCAGCAGTTGGATGCGATGCTCGCCGAGCTGGACGGTGTTATCGGCAGCCACGGTGCGCTCGTACTTGAAGCAGAACACCTCCGGAAAGCGGAGGCCGGGCCCCAGAGACCGGTAGGCCAGGCCGTCCTGGACGGCGGGGACCGAGAACCGTTGGTTGAACCGTGGAAGAAACTCCCACAACACGCGGTTGGCCTCATCGATGGTCTGCACCCCGGCCAAACGGAACTCGGCCACCAGGCGGTCCTGGAAGGTTCCCCAGAGCCGCTCGATCCGTCCCTTGGCCTGAGGACTTCTCGCCGCGATGGATCTGATCTCCAACTCCTCCAAGAGCCGGCCGAACTGAGTAGGGTCCGGTTTGCCCGTGAGCTGTTCCGCGATCGTCAGCCGCTCCTTCGTGGAGCGTTCGAAGATGCCATGGCGGTCCCGGTAGACCGCCAACGGACATCCGACGGTCCGCACAAGCTGCTCCAGGAGCAGGAAGTACCCCTGGGCGTCTTCCTGCTCCCGAAACAGCGCATAGGGGACTTTGCCGGTCGCATCATCGATCCCACCAATGAGCGTGAGGTACGGACCGCGGCCTTCCAGCCAGTCATGGCGGCTGCCGTCGATCTGAAGCAGCATCCCTTCCTGGACCATGCGCTCGCGACGGCTGCGATGCTTGGGCGCGCGCCGGGTCCGAGGACGGGCAATCCCCTCGGTGACGAGGAGCCGACGCAGCGCTGAGCGGCTGATTCTCCGATCCTCCCGTTCGGCCAGAAGCTCGCTCATGTGCTGGACGTTGCACCCCTCATACTTCCGCGCTAGCTCGATGATCTGCCCCCGCTCATCCGGACCTCGCGCGTTCCACGGCACCCGGGCGCGGTTGCCGTGCGCGAGGGCTTCGGCTCCCTCACTCCGATACGCGGCATGCAGCCGTTGCAGCTGTCGCACCGACAAACCCAGGAGCTCTACCGCCTCTCCTATCGTGAGTTCCCCCGATTCCAGTCGATTCAGTACCCTCAGTCGTCCTTGCTCTTTTCGGTTCAGCGTCACCACCTCTTTCATAGGGGTGACATTTTCGCTGGACGCTTAAGGGGTGACAGAATCGCTGGACATCAACACAGGCGTGCCTGCGTGTTGACCCGGACGGGACAAGGGCGTAGACTCCGATTCGCTTCGAGGCATTTGTGAGCCCGGTAGCCATCTCGACGTACGGAGAAAGCAACAATGGCAGAAGCCCCTGCGATGCAATCCGAGGCCAGTTTCTCAGAATGGTACGTCCACAGCTCCTACCA
>CAZDYT010000719.1:0-2517 GCA_964509395.1 uncultured bacterium | reverse complement strand
CGCGGCGCCGCCGAACCTCCCGGAGCCGCGCGACCTGGCGCGCCTCGACCTCGGGATCGATCCGGTGGATCGGAAGCCGCGGGGACTCGGTGGGCTCCACGTACTTGTTCACGCCGACGACCGTCTGCTCCCCCGCCGCTTTCCGCCGCGCGAACTCGTACGCCGAGTCGGCGATCTCCTTCTGGAAGTACCCTTCCTCGATCGCCCGGACCGTGCCCCCCATCGCGTCCACCTTCGCGAGGATCGCGAAGACCTCGGCCTCGATCTGGTTGGTCAGGGCCTCGACGTAGTACGACCCGCCCAGCGGGTCGATCACGTTCGCCACCCGCGTCTCCTCGGCGAGGATCTGCTGCGTCCGGAGGGCAATCTTCATCGCCTCCTCGGAGGGGATCGCGTAGGCCTCGTCGAGCCCGTTGGCGTGGAGCGACTGGGCGCCGCCGAGGACCGCCGCGAGGGCCTGGAGCGCGGTCCGGACGATGTTGTTGTAGGGCTGCGCCTTGGTCAGCGTGGTCGCGGCCGTCTGGCAGTGAAAGCGCAGGCGCATCGATTCCGGCTTCTCCGCTCCGAAGCGCTCCCGCATGAGCTTCGCCCAGATCCGCCGGGCCGCGCGGAACTTCGCGATCTCCTCGAAGAAGTCGGCCTGCGCCACGAAGTAGAAGGCGAGGCGGGGCGCGAAGGCGTCCACGGGCAGACCGGCGCGCGTGACCTCCTCGACGTAGGCGATGGCGTTCGCCATCGTGAACGCCACCTCCTGGACCGCCGTCGCGCCCGCCTCGGAGATGTGGTACCCGCTGATACTGACCGGGTTGTAGCGCGGCAGGCGCTCGGTGCAGAAGACGATCAGATCGCGCACGAGCCGCATCGACGGCCGGATCGGGAAGATCCACTCCTTCTGCGCGACGTACTCCTTGAGGATGTCGGCCTGGACCGTGCCGGAGAGCTTCGCGAGGTCCAGCCCTCGCGCCTCCGCCGCGGCCACGTACATGGCGAGGAGAATCCAGGCCGTGGGGTTGATCGTCATCGAGACCGAGATCCGCTCGAGGTCGATCCCCTCGAACAGGGCGTCCACGTCCTCGACCGTGTCGACCGCGACTCCCTCCAGGCCGACCTCGCCGAGCGCGCGGGAATCGTCGGAGTCGTACCCCATGAGCGTCGGCATGTCGAAGTCCACCGAGAGCCCGGTCTGCCCTTGCTCGATCAGGTAGCGGAAGCGGCGGTTCGTGTCCGCCCCCGTCCCGAAGCCCGCGATCTGGCGCATGGTCCAGAGCCGCCCCCGGTACATCGTCGGATACGGCCCGCGCGTGAACGGGTAGCGGCCGGGCAGGCCGATTGCCTCGAACGGCGCGTCGGCCACGTCCTCGGGGGTGTAGACCCGCTGCACCGGGAGCCCGGAGGCCGTGGTGTACCGCCCCGGGGCCTCGGGCTGGCGCTCGCGGAAGGCGCGCAGCTCCTGCGCCTCCCAGGCCTTTCGCATCGCGCTCACACGGCGGATCGCCTCGGGGTCGAACATGGTCGCTCCTCACGGCGGGGGGCGCCGGGGCCCCTCGCCCAGGGTCTGCCGGTAGAGGTCGCGGTCGTCGATGACGCGCCGGGCTTTGAACTCCGAACGGGCCAGCGTCCCGTGCGGCACCAGCTCGATGACGGGATGCACCCCGAGCCGCGCCCGCAGGCGGTCCCGCATGCGGACCCGGAGCCCCTCGAGGCGCTGCGGGTCGGCGTGGGTGGGAGCGCACTCCGCGCGGATCAGGAGCTCGTCCATCGCCTCCCGGCGGGACACGATCACGCGGAACTCGCCGCCGAACCCCTCGATGGCGCGCAGCGTGTCCTCGATGGCGCTCGGGTAGACGTTCTCCCCGCGGACGATGATCATGTCGTCGAACCGACCGTAGATGCCGTCGGGCAGGCGCGGATACGTCCGGCCGCAGGGACACGGCTCGTCCACCCACCGCGTCCGGTCGCCCGAGACGAAGCGGATCATCGGCTGCGAGGTGCGCTCGAGGTGGGTGTAGACGGGGGTCCCCTCGCTCCCGAAGGGCAGCGGCAGATACGTCTCCGGGTCGCAGACCTGAGTGTAGACCAGATCCTGCCAGAGGTGCATGCCCGTGCGGTGTCGGCACTCCGCGTTCGTCATCCACGGGGTCATCTCGGCCATGCTCCCCATGTCCACGCTGGTTCCGCCGAAGGTCTCCTCGATGAGTCGCTTCGTGGCGGGGATTCCCGCGCCGGGCTCCCCCGAGAAGAAAAGAATCCCGAACCCGACGCCGCCCGGCCCGACCCCTCCGCGCCGGGCCGTCTCCGCGAAGTGGAGCGCGTAGGAGGGCGTGCCGTAGAACGCGCTCGACCGGATCTCGCGGGCCCACTGGACGGCCATGAGCGTCTGGCCCGCGGCGCCCGCGCCGAACGGGAACATGGTCGCCCCCAGGCGCTCGCCGCCCCTGAGGGTGCCCCAGGAGCCGAGGTAGAGGCTGAAGCACGAGCAGAGGAGGACGCGGTCGTCGGCACGGCCGCCGGCCCCCC
>CAZDYT010000718.1:2137-2524 GCA_964509395.1 uncultured bacterium | reverse complement strand
CGACCCGATGGCGCGCGCGGTCTGTTTGACGGATGTGCCGGGGCTGGCCGAGGCGGTCTGCGCGGAGGTCGCGCGCCAGTGCCCGCGCCTCGGCCGGGCCGCCATCGCGGAGGCCGCGGTGCGGGTGCACGGGGCGGTCGTCGTGACCCGGGATCTCGGGGAGGCGGTCCAGATCGCCAACCGGCTCGCCCCGGAGCACCTCGAGCTCGCCGTCGCGGACCCCTTCGGGTGGCTCCCCGCCGTGCGGCACGCGGGGGCGATCTTCCTGGGTCCGCACACGCCCGAGGTCGTGGGCGACTATCTGGCGGGTCCGAACCACGTCCTGCCCACGGGCGGGACCGCGCGCTTCGCCTCGGGCCTCTCGGTCGAGGAGTTCGTGAAGCGATC
>CAZDYT010000718.1:0-2127 GCA_964509395.1 uncultured bacterium | reverse complement strand
GGGGCTGGGAGTTTGTGTTGCGAGCGAGCCTCATCCGCTACTCCCGGGCCGGGTTCCGGGTCGCCTGGCGGTATCTCGCGCGGCTCGCGGCGGGCGAAGGGCTCACGGCGCACGGCGAGGCGGCCCGGCTGCGCGTGGGGCCGCCTGAGACGGACTGATGGGGGGCCGGGGATGGTCGTAGATCGGACCCGTCCGTTTGGGGGGTGGGTACCCACGGCCGAAGGCCGGGGGTGGGTCCGATCCGTTCGCCGCCGATCAAGGCCGGGACGGCCGCGAGGGCCGCGGGCCGAGCACGTCACGGCCGAGATGGCCGATCCGAACGGTCTGGCTCTGGCAGAAGGGCCGGCGGAGGGGGGCGGAGCGTCCCTCCGAACCTGACTCGAGGAGGGCTGAGATGGGACGGCGATGGCGGCGGCGGGGCGGTCGGGGCGGCGGGGGCGGGGAGAGTTCGCCACACGTCGGCGGGAACGGCGCCCTCCAGGCGGTCGGTCGGATCGCCCGCATCGAGCGGAAGACCCGAGAGACGGAGGTCCTGCTCCAGCTCAACGTGGACGGCATCGGTGAGGCCTCGGCCGAGACGACGATCCCGTTCCTCAACCACATGCTGGAGGCGATGGGGAAGCACGGGCTGATGGACCTCAAGGTGGATGCCCGGGGCGACACGGAAGTGGACCTCCACCACACGGTCGAGGACGTCGGGATCTGCCTCGGCAAGGCCTTTCACGAGGCGCTCGGCGACAAGCGCGGGATCGTCCGCTTCGGGACGGCCTACGTGCCGATGGACGAGGCGCTGGCCTCGGTGCACGTCGACATCTCGGGACGACCCTACATCTCGTTCAACGTGCCGCTGACGAAGACGAAAGTGGGGACCTTCGACCTCGACCTCCTCAAGGATTTCTTCCGCGCGTTCGCCATGAACGCGCTGGTGAATCTTCACGTGAACCTCCACTACGGCGAGAACCTGCACCACGTCGCGGAGGCGATCTTCAAGGCGTTTGGCCGCGCGCTCGCCGAGGCCTCGCGGCTGAACCCGCGGATTCAGGGCGTGCTCTCGACCAAAGGGTCGCGGTGACCAGGCCGACCCGGGCGGGCCGGGCATGACCGCGATTGTGGAACACGGGCGTGGCAACCTCGGGAGCGTGCGGAAGGCGCTCGCGCGGGTCGGGGGCGAGGTCGTCATGACCGACGACCGAGAGACGGTGGAGCGTGCCCGGGCCCTCGTCGTGCCGGGTGACGGAGCCTTCGCGGACGCCATGCAGAGCCTCGAGCGCCTCGGGCTCGTGGACCCGATCCGGGCGCACATCGAGGCGGGCCGGCCGTACCTCGGCATCTGCCTCGGTTACCAGCTGCTCTTCACGGAAAGCGAGGAGTTCGGGCACAGCAAGGGGCTCGACATCCTGCCCGGCGCCGTCCGGCGCTTCCCCGGGGGACTCAAGGTCCCGCACATGGGCTGGAACCAGCTGCGGCACGACGGGACCCTCGCCCTCCTCGCCGGGATCCCGAACGGGGCCTACTTTTACTTCGTCCACTCCTACTACCCCGACCCGCAGGCCGCTTCGACGTACACCACCGCGACCTGTGATTACGGCGTCCCGTTTCCGGCGCTGCTCGCCCGAGGGAGGCTCTACGGGACGCAGTTCCACCCCGAGAAGAGCCAGCGCTGGGGGCTCCGGCTCCTCGAGAACTTTGCCACGCTGGCCGGCATGGCGGGAGAGGGCGCACGGCCGTGATGGTGATCCCCGCGATCGACCTCAAGGGGGGACGCTGCGTGCGCCTCCGCGAGGGGCGAGCGGAGACGGCGACGGTCTTCGGCGACGACCCCGTCGTCTGGGCGCGACGCTGGGCGGCCGAAGGCGCGCCCCGGCTCCACGTCGTCGATCTCGACGGCGCGTTCGCCGGAGCGCCGCGCCACGCGTCCATGATCGCGGCGATGGTCCGGGCGGCCTCCGTTCCGGTGGAAGTCGGCGGCGGCCTCCGGGATCTCGAGACCGTGGGTGCGACCCTGGCCGCGGGCGCGCGCTGGGCGATCCTCGGCACGGGCGCTGCGCTCGAGCCCGCGTTTCTCGAGACCGCCTGCACCCGCTGGCCCGGGCGGATCCTGGTGGGCGTGGACGCGGTGGACGGGCG
>CAZDYT010000717.1:0-2528 GCA_964509395.1 uncultured bacterium | reverse complement strand
GACCGGACCGGGGTCCGGCCCTGATGGCCTCGCGTGGCGTTCGGCAGGTCGCTAGCCTTCAGGGCACGTGATGACGCCACGCTCACCACAGAGACCACAGAGCCCACGGAGAAACACCTTGAGCTTTCTCTGTGTGCTCCGTGAGCTCTGTGGTTTTCGTGGCTTGGCCTACCGCTGCCCGCTGCTTGTGGTCGTGGTCAGCCGCTTTTTCGCGCGCTGGGCTAGCGCCTGCTGATACTGCTCTTCGGTCAGCCAGGCGATGTCGGTCCAGCCATGCCCCATCTCGTCCATCGTCCGCGGCCCATAGCCCACCCAGGCTGACGGATCGGGGTTGTGCGGGTTGTTGGCCGTGTTGTCGTGCCACGACACGACGTGGAGAATCGTACCGGCCGGGAAGAGGTGCGGCTCCTTGTAGGTATAGGTGATCTGCCAGCTCTGCTCGTAATTCGGCACGTCGGTCAGGACCTCGCGGCGTCCGTCGCGGTGGATCGCTTCGAGCAGCATCCGCTTCCCGCGGAAATGCATGTGCGGCTGGAAGCTGATGATCATCCCCGGCTGTGGCATCGGATAGAAGCGCTCGTGCCGCGCGATCGTGTTGGGCGGAATGCTCAGCAGGGCGGCGTTGTTGCCCGTGTTTTCGTCGAGCAGATTGCCGACCGGCAGCCTCGGCTCATCGAGATCCAGCGGGTATCCCTTGCGGAGGAGGAGATCCTCCACGCGTGTCCGGTTCAGCACCCAATCGTTCCCCACGCCGGTGCGGAGCCTGTGTGAGGTCACGACCAGCTTGGGTACCACACCTTTCGGATAGAACTTGATCCCGACCCGCTCGCGGTCGTGGATGTCCTTTCCCCAAGGATGGTAGTGAGGCGCGAAGCGGAACAGCGCGCCTTTCGGAATCTTCTTCGCCACCCCGTCGGGGTAGATGTCGGCGTCGTTGCCCATCGCGTACTCGATGAGATCGACCTCCCGCTCGAGATTCGATCCCATGCTGAGTCCCAGGCCCTCGCGCTCGGCGTCGTCAGGGATCGTGACGTACACGTGTGAGTGGTGGACGCAGCAGTAGGCGGTTGGGATGATCTGAACCCACTTGACGTAGCGATCTTCGGTAATGCCGGGATCCACCAGCTCGGACGGGTACATGTCCGGCCCCTCGGCGGGCAGCTGGAACCCTTTCTTCATCTCGACGATCAAGTCGGGCTCGCCGTAGACCCACTCTCCCAGCGTCGCGAGGTTGACCGGCGGCGGCGCGTCCGCGGGGTTGCCGCGCGGCGAGCCCGCGTCCACCCACCTCGCGATCGTGGCGATCTCGTCGTCGCTGAGCGATGGATCGTCGAGGTACTCGCCGATGCTGCGGTCCAGATGCCACGGGGGCATCTGGCGTTTGACGATGCGGTCTTTGATGGAACGGGCCCAGGGACGCGCTTCCTCGTAGGTGAGGAGCGGCATCGGCGCGGCGCTCCCGGGTCGGTGGCACTGCACGCAGGCGCGCTGGAAGATCGGTTGAACGTCCTTCGTGAAGGTGACGGCTTTGAGGTCGCCGGGCGCCGTCGCGGCGGCGCCGAGCGCGTTGGCCTGCGACTGCGGGGTCGCGGCCGGGGCGGCCGACATGATCGAAACGGAGACGAGCGCCAGCATCAGGACGCCGACGAGCTTCCAGGGTCCGGTCATGACGAACACCCCCTTGTTCCGAGGGAAGTGTAACACCGCCCCCCGAATTGACAGCGCAGGAATCGCCGGAGACAATGCCGGCCCATGAGGATGCCGGGGCCGCCGTCAGCGTTCAGCTCTCAGCTTTCAGCGCTCGTGCTCTCGGCCCTTTTGGCCGGTCCGGCGGGTCCTGGCGCCGCTTTTGGCCAGGCGAACCAGCCCGTCTACCCCGCCTACGACGGGTTCACCAGGAACCCGGACGGGACCGTGACGCTCGCATTCGGCTACTTCAATCACAACGCCGACCCGGTGACGCTCCCGCCCGGAACGAACAACCAGTTCGCGCCCGATCCGCTCGATCGACAGCAGCCGACCCGGTTCCTGCCGGGGCAACACCGGTTTCAGTGCGTCGTGGTGATGGGACCCGACTTCGACGGCAAGCTTCGCTGGACGCTGTCGTACGGGGGCACAACCACGTCGACAAGCGAAAAAATGCTGCAATACAGTTGGGAGCTCGAGGAAGCGGGCACCCGAGAGGTGATGCGAGGCCTCGACCTGAAAGGGGCACCGCGAGGCGTCTGCCTCAACCGGCCGCCGGTCGTGCGAGTCCTCGGGCTCGCCGCCGGTCGCGGCGGCCGCGGTCTGTCGGTCATTTTGCCGGAAGAGCTGCGGCTGTTCGGCTCGGTCGAAGACGAGGGGTTGCCGAGGGAGGGCACGCTCTCGGTGGCCTGGAAAAAGATCAGCGGCCCTGGAACGATCAGCTTCTCCAACCCGACTGCCGCCCGGACACGCGCCTCGTTCAGCGCGCCCGGCGCCTACCAACTCGAGCTGTCGGCATCCGATTCCCAGCACGAGAGCCGCGTGCAGGTGACGGTCACCGT
>CAZDYT010000716.1:0-2531 GCA_964509395.1 uncultured bacterium | reverse complement strand
AACGGGATCGCCTCGGCTGGCGGCCGGAGCCAGCTCAGCGCGGCGCCCCGGAAGAGCATCCCGTGAGCCAGCCACAGGGCGAAGCCCTGCTCCCTGGACAGCGTCACCAGGGCCTCGGCGGTCTCGAGCGCCTCCGGCATCGCCCCGCGGCGCAATTGGTCGATCGCGATGGTCTGCAGTGCCCAGGCCATGCTGAACGAGTGGGGCAGAAGGCGGGCGACCGCGAGGGCCCGTTCGGCCATCGCGCGACCCTGCTCGGGATACCCGAGAGTCCACAAGTTTCCTGACTGGTACGCGAGGGCGATGACGCCCGGGTCGGCGCCCCACGCCGTCATGAGGACGAGGTGCCGCGCGGGGTCGTGGAAGGCCAGCGCTTGATCGAGATGCGCTCGCGAGGTGGTGAACTCGCCCTGGGACGCCGTGGTGCAGCCGAGGGCCGTGTGAGCCCGGAGGAGCCGCGTGCCGTCCCGGTGGCGCTCGGCGAGCGAAAGGAGCTGATCGCCGAGGTCCCGTGCCGTCGCGAGGTCGGCCCTCACGTAGTGGTACCCCCAGAGCCCCTCCAGCACGTCGAAGAGGGCCGCGGTCTCGCCGGTCTCCCCGCAGAGGGCCCGCGCCCGGTCGTACACCTCGAGGATCTCGGGGGCCGCGTACCCGCGCGTGGCGACCAGCGGCCCACCGAGCCTCAGGAGGAATGCCAGCTCTAGCCGGGCGCGGCCCTGGGATGCGGGAAGGCCAGCGAGCAGCCCGAGTCCTCGCCGAAAATGCGCGATCCCTTCCACGAGCGCGGACCGGCCCACGGCGCGGTCCCCGGCGCGCTCCCACGCGGGGACGGCCTCGTCGGCCAGGCCGGCCTCCGTGAGGTGATGGGCCAGGAGCTCGGGCTGCGCCTCGGCGGTCGCGGGGAAGCGCTCGCGGACGGCCCGGGCGATCCGCCCGTGGAGCTGCTGGCGCGTGCGCCGGAGGAGCGACTGGTAGGCGACGGCGTGCGTGAGTGCGTGCTTGAAGGTGTACTCGAGGTCGGGGAACAGACGGGCCTCGTAGAGGAACTCCGTCGCCTGGAGCTCGTCGAGCCCCCGGCGCAGCGCGGCCTCGGGCAGATCGGCGATCGTCTCCAGGAGCGCGAAGGGGACGTCCTTGCCGATAACGGCGGCAGCCGGGAGCAGGCGCTTGCCGTCCGGAGGCAGGCGGTCGATGCGGGCCGCCAAGACCGCCTGCACGGTGGCGGGGACCTGGACCTCGGCGATGGGCCGCGCCGCGCGGTAGGCGCCGCGCTCCCCGGCGATGGATCCCGTCTCGACCAGGGTGCGGACGCATTCCTCGAGGAAGAATGGATTGCCCTCGGTCCTCTCGATCACGAGCGACTTCAGGGGGCCGAGACCGGGATCCACGCCGAGCAGCGCATCGAGCAGCTCGGCGGCGCTCTGCGGCGGCAGCGGGTCGAGACGGATCTGGGTGTAGTACGTCTTCCGCCCCCAGCCGTGGCTGTACTCGGGCCGGTAGTTGGCCAGCAGCAAGACCCGCGCGGTCGGAAGGCTCTCGACGAGGCTGTCGAGGAAGGCCTGGGTCTCCGAGTCCAGCCAGTGGAGATCCTCGAAGACCAGGACGAGGGGCTGGCTCTGGCTCTCCCGCAGGAGCAGGCGCCGCGCGGCCTCGAGGGTCTGCCGCCGGCGCTGATGCGCCTCGAGTCCGACCCAGGCGGGATCATCGACGGGCACGTCGAGCAGCGCCATCAGGGCGGGCAGGTGCGGCTCCAGCGCCCGATCCAGCGTCAGCACCTTACCGGTGACCTTCTCGGCGACGCGGCGAGCGTCGTCCCGGCTCTCGATGCGGAAGTACTCACGGAGGAGATCCGCCAGCGGCAGGTAGGCCGTGGCCTTGCCGTGGGAGACCGAGGCGCTCTCGAGGACGAGCGAGCCGTGGGTGCGGTGCGAGTGAGTGAACTCCCAGAAGAGGCGCGACTTTCCGACCCCGGGCTCGCCGACGACGACCACGACCTGGCCATGGCCCCGGTCCACGAGGTCAATGGCCCGGCGGAGGGCGTCCATCTCCGTATCGCGGCCGACGAAGCGGGTGAAGCCGCGCGCCGCCAGGATCTGCATGCGCGTGCGGGCGAGGCCAGCACCGGTGAGCTCGTAGGCCTCGACGGGTTCGGTAAGGCCCTTGACAGCCACGCGACCGAGGGGCCGGACCTGAACATACCCCTCGGCGAGCCGGAGGGTCTCGGCGGTCACGAGGGACGACCCGGGCATCGCCATCTGTTCCATGCGGGCGGCGAGGTGGGCCGTCTGACCGACGGCGGTGTAGTCCATGCGCAGGTCCGAGCCGATGGAGCGGACCACGACCTCGCCAGAATTGAGACCGATGCGGATGAGGAGCGGCAGACCTTCCGACCGCTGGAGCTCTTCGGCGTAGCGGCGGACGGCACCCTGCATGCGGAGGGCGGCGTAGCACGCCCGCACCGCGTGGTCCTCGTGCGCCACCGGCGCGCCGAAGAGCGCCATGATCCCGTCGCCCATCACCTGGTTCACGGT
>CAZDYT010000715.1:0-2540 GCA_964509395.1 uncultured bacterium | reverse complement strand
TGGTCGCATTCTTCGGGCACTCGCGCTCCTATCAGGTCCGCAGAACACCTGGATAGGTACCGTGGGCTCCACCCAGGCGGCGACACGTAGTTTACTGCGGGGAGGCGTCGGTACCGTTTGCGAATCGTGGGACGAAGGGCCGCCGGTGCTTGGCCACGCTGTGGACGGCCATGAGGAGCTTCCGCACGGCAGCGATGAGGGCGACCTTGGGCGGCTTGCCGTTTGTCCGCAGGCGCTCGTAGTAGGCGCGCAGCCAGGCGTTTCGGCGGACGGCGCCGAGGGTCGTCATGTACAGGGATCGACGGAGGCGCGGGTTGCCGAAGGGGCTCAGGCTGGCGCGGCGCCCGAAGACCAGGCCGGACTCCCTGGTGCCTGGCACGACCCCGACGTAGGCCGCCAGGGCCGCCCCGCTGCGTAGCCGCGCAGGATCCCCCACCGCCGCGATGATGCGCCCGGCTCCGACTGCGCCGAGTCCGTCGATGGTGGTAAGGAGGGCACCGATGGGATCCTCTCTCACTCTGCGCTGGATCTCGGCCTGCAACTCCTCGAGCTTGACGCGCAGCCGCGCGATATCGTCGCAGAGGTACTGCACAGCCGTACGGTAGGGGAGGCCATGGTGTCGCCCGACAGAGGTCCTGGCGGCATCGATCAGGGCGCGGGCGAGTTCCGGGCCGATCCTGTGGGAGCCGTCGTAGCGAAGCGTGGCGAGCTCCCGGAAGCAGGCCTCGGTGAACGCCGCCGCCGTCGGATAGGCAGCCAGGGTGGCGGTGGCTCGGTGACTTTCGAGGGTGCGGACATGCTGCGTGAACTCCGGGAAGCCCAGGTCCAGCTGGCGGTGGAGCTGACGCAGGCGATCGCCGTGATCTTGGGTGAAGCGATCGAGCAGCCGAACCAGTTCCCGCAGCTCAGCCGTCGGCGCGGTGACGACTGGGGTGGGCTCCAGCCGCTTCTGGGCGGCGAAGCGGGCGATGCCCAGCGCATCGATGGAGTCGGTCTTGGCGCGCTTGAGGTCCTCCTCGGCGAAGCGGTGGGTGCGCAGGGGGTTGATGAGGGCAACCGCGAAGCACCGCTCGCTCAGTGCCGAAGCGAGGTTCTGGCCGTAGTGACCGGTGGCCTCCAGGGCGACGAGGATGTCCGTGGGGTCACTCAGGATGCTGAACAGCTTTTCGTAGCCGAGCGCGTCCTCGGCGAACGGCGTGGCCTTGACCAGGACCTCACCGGCCGGGTTGGTGATCGCGACTACATGGCGCCGGGACGCGATGTCGATGCCTGCGTAACGTTCGAAGCGCACGTTGTCCTCCATGAGCGGCGATCCGCTGTCCCGCCTTTGTCTTTGCGAGGACGCCCGTGTGGGCGCGCTCGGGGTACCGTCCGGGCTCAGAGAAAAACGGGAGAGGCGCCTCCCTATCGGACGAGCACGAGGCTCCGAAGCTGCAATCGGCGACTCTCTCCCGACCACCTGCTCACGACGATGGACCGGCGCGTCTCCCGCCGCTCTCGGCAACCTTCGCCGCGGCGAGAGATCGCAACTTGTGCTCCAGGTAGCGGACGTATTCGGGATTGGGGGGGAACTCCAGCAGTTCCTCTACGGCGGGCAGAAAATAGTGAAGGGCGCGCACCCGCGGCAGCGGACCACCTCGCCGAAACGTCCGGCGCGCCGTCGTCACCAGCATGGCGCTCTTGACCAGCTCGAGGGGAACCCGTCGCCGAAACAGCCCCTGCGCGCAGCGACGGTCGTGCCGGGAGGTGACGGTGGCCGTGCCCGGTAGCCAGAGGTGGCAGTCGAGGATAGCCCGGACGTAGTCACGCTCCGCCGGGTCCACGGGCTCCTTCGGGCTCTGCCCCCGTGACCCAGAGGACGACGACACCTGCCCGCCCACAGACGATGCAGCGCGGGAGCTGCGGCCGTCGCGCAAGCAGACGATCTGGCACAGGATCTCCGCCGCGTGCTGCCAACTCCGGTCCTCCCGACCTCGCATCCGGCACCTCCTCGTCGCGTGGCGCCTTCTCAGCCTCGGGCGATACCATAGCTGCGCCCGGCAGGGGTTGACTACTAGTTCCGTGCGTCACGCCATCACGATCGCGAAGGGCTTTCTGCCGGCAACGGTGGCGGTCGCGGCCCTTGGCCGTGCCCTGGTACTCCTTGGCCCGCTTTCGGTCGCAGGCCAGGTACCCCAGCTTCCGGCACTCCTTGCCGCAGTAGCGCTGCCGTCGGTAGTCCCGGATGCAGACCCGGAACGGCTTCCCACACTGGAAGCACTCGATCTCGATGAGTTCGACCGGATCCGCGCCAGCCATCCTGCCGGCAGGGCGGATCTGGACAACGAGCGGCGCGAGTGGGAGGCTCTATCCGTCACGCGGGGAGCTTCCGCCTCTCTGTGTCGACTGCCCGGTCGCTCGGGCCTGAGCGGCCGGGCACCTCCGCCCCACCGCCGTGAGCCTACTCCCCCCAGTCCCCCCTCCCGTGCCTCCGGCGCGGCTTACGCTTCAATGCCGGTGGTCCACTTGAGGCCGTTGACGGGAGTTGGTCCCCACCCGGG
>CAZDYT010000714.1:0-2544 GCA_964509395.1 uncultured bacterium | reverse complement strand
CCGTTGCAACGTAGAGGGCCTGTGCCTTCTCCGCGGCCTTCTTCAGCTCCTGCAGGACCTTCACCCGCGACTTGAGCGTCACGTACTGCGGCTTGAAGTTCCTCTCGACGTCCACGCCGAGCTTGTTGGCCGGAAGATCTCTGACGTGCCCGAGCGACGCCTTCACGATGAAGCTCCTGTCCAGGTACTTCTGGATGGTCTTCACCTTCGTGGGCGACTCGACGACGACCAGGGAGCGACGGACAGCCATTGTCTCTAGTTCTTTATGTAACGCTGCCCGGGGAGCTGTCTCACCAGGCCGCGGAGCTCCAGAGCCATGAGCGAGGCCGCCACCTCGCTCGCAGGCAGCCCGCTCTGTTCAATCACACTGTCGATCGCCACGGGCTCGTCACCGAGCAGCGGAAGGAGGCGGCCCTCCGCGGCGCTCGGGGCGTCGCCGGGCGCGGTCGGCGCCCCGGGGGTGACCGGCCGCAGCGCGCGCTGCCAGACGGGCGGCCACTCCGCGACCACGTCCTGCCAGTCGCGCACGAGCTTCGCGCCGTCCTGGATGAGCCGGTTCGTCCCCTCGCTCACCGGCGACGAGACGTTCCCCGGCACCGCGTACACCTCCCGTCCCAGTTCGCCCGCCAAGCGCGCCGTGATCAGCGCCCCGCTCCGCTCGGCCGCTTCGACGACGACGGCCCCGAGCGCGAGGCCCGCGAGCACACGGTTCCGGATCGGGAAGTGCTGCGGCAGAGGCGCCGTGCCCATCGGGAACTGGGAGACGAGCGCTCCTGTCTGGCTCACGTCGCGGGCCAGCGGCCGGTTCTCCGGCGGGTAGACGACGTCCACGCCGCTGCCGAGGACCGCGAGCGTGCGGCCGCCGGCACCGATGGCACCCCGGTGCGCGGCCGTGTCCACGCCGCGGGCCAAGCCGCTGACGACCGTCACCCCGCGGGCCGCCAGGTCGCCGGCCAGTCGCTCCGCCGTCTTGAGCCCGTAGGGCGTCGGACGGCGGGAGCCGACGATCGCGACCGCGAGCCCGTCCTCGCGGGCCAGCGCCCCGCGCACGAAGAGGAACGGCGGCGGCAGCGGAACGCTCTTGAGCGTGGTGGGGTAGTCCGCGTCTTCGAGCGTCAGGAGGCGCGCTTGGTGCTGCTCCGCGGCCGCGCGCTGTCGCGCCGCCGCGCCGGGCGCCTCGAAGGCTTTCAGCGCCGACGCCAGCTCGTCTCCCACCTTTGCCGCCAGCGCCCGCCGCGAGACGCGGAACAGTTCCGCCGGCGCGCCGACGGCGAGCAGGTCATGGTAGCAGCGCGCGTTCCACCCGACGCGGGGAACCAGCGCGAGCGCCACCCATGCCCACCGATCGTCCATCTTCTCATTCCACCTTACACGAGTCCGCAAGACTCGACTCGCGGGCCGTGTCAAAAGTAGCGGCCATACTACACGGGCCTCGGATGCAGAGTCAAGAAACCTGGAGGCGTGAGCGGAGAAGGCATCCGGCATCGCATCGGCCGGCAGCGGCGCTGCCGGCAGCGGGAGGGACTACCGGCTGTCCTCCGACGGACCGGGTTTGGAGGGGCGCGGGACTTCGCGCAGGGCGAGGCGGGCCTTCTGCGTCGCGTCGCTCTGGGGGAAGTCGCGAATCAACTGGCTCCAGACCTCGCGGGCTCGGTCGAAACGCTTCAGGGTACGGTACGCCATGCCCAGCTTGAAGAGCGCCTCCGGGGTCTTCTCCCCCTTGGGCGCCATGTCCACCGCCTTCCGGTACTCCACGGTCGCATGCTGATAGTCGCGCGCGCTGTAGTACGCCTCGCCGATCCAGAACTGCGCGCTCCCGGCGAGCGGGTGCGACGGGTGCCGCGCGACGAGATCCTCGAAGTCGAGGATCGACTGCGCGAGCTCGCCGTTCTTGAAGCTCTCCATGGCGCGCGCGAACAGCTCATCCGCCGGGAGCGACGCGACGGCGGCCCGTGCCGCGGTCTTGCTCCCCCGGGCGTCGCGCCGGCCCGCCGCGGCGGTGGTCGAAACGGCCTCGAGCCGCGCGACCTGGTCGGCCAAGCCCCCCACCGTCATCTCGACGCCCCGCACGGCGCCGGCGATCGCCTCGACGCGCTTCTCAGTGGCCGCGGCGCGCTTGCCGAGGTCGTCCAGTGCTTCACGCGCCGTCCGCTCCCGCTCCCGGAGCGCGCTCTCGAGGTCCCGGTGGACCCCCTCGAGCTGAGCCCGGAGGGCGGCCAGCTCGCTCCGGAGCTCCTCGGTGGTCCGGGCGAGCTCGGTCACCCGCTCCTGGGTCGCGCGGGCCTCCTCGCCGAGCTTGCGGACCGAGCCGGAGCCCGCACACCCGGTGAGCGCCACCAGGGCACTCACCGCAACGACCGCACCTCGCCGCCACACCGCCACGCTCCGCATCCGCATCCGTCCGCCTGGCCGGCACCCTAGCATCCGCCCCAAACCAGTGTCAAGTTTCGTGACGCCGTCGATCATCCCGACGCGCCCATCGGCCCTCGCGCCCCCGCGCGCGGGCCTCGGTCCGGCGTCATTCGCCGCTCCAGGTTCCGACTC
>CAZDYT010000713.1:0-2546 GCA_964509395.1 uncultured bacterium | reverse complement strand
GTTGAGGCTCGGCGACGACCGAGGACGCCGGGATGCGACGGGGATCGGCCACGGCGCTAGGCCTCCTGCCTTACGTGACCCAACGGTCGCGGGCCAGCGACGGCCGCACGTCGGTCCCCGAGAACAGGACCGCCAGGACGATCTCGACGGAGCTCCCGAGCGCCAGCCCCTGACAGCCAATCGCGGCCCGCGTGGGCTTCCCCCGCTCCCCGTAGAGCTCGACCAGGAGGTCCGCCGCACCGTTGATGACCCGCGGCTGATCCGAGAACCCCGGCGCGGAGTTGACGAAGCCGATCATCTGGACGGCCTGCTGGACGCGATCGAGGTCTCCCAGCGCGTACTTCACGGCGGCGAGGCTCCCGAGGAGGGCGTAGCGCGCGGCCTCGTATCCCTCGGCGATCGTCAGGTCGCGCCCCACGACGCCGGGCCGGAACGGCTTCCCGTCCTTGACCGGGACCGTCCCCGAGAGGTAGAGGAGGTTCTGGACGGCGAAGTGCGAGATGAAGTGCGCCCCCGCGGGGTTGGCGCGGTACTCCTGCTCGAGATCGGGCACGCTGAGCCCGAGGGCCTTCAACTTCTCCTCGACGCGCATGCTCTCCTCCTGAGTCACGGACCCGCATGGCGGGACACGGCGTGCCGGGATTCTGGTGCCCGGAGCACCCTTGTGTCAAGGCGGTTCGACACCATAGAATGAGCGCTCCGGAGCGTACGGAGGAGATCGCCATGCAGATCATGACCGTCCGGGGCCCCATTCGCCCGGATCAGCTCGGCATCACGCTGCCGCACGAGCACCTCTTCCTCGACCTCTTCCGGGTCACCCGGGTCCGCGATGCGCTGCTCAACGACGAGACCTTGATGACCCAGGAGGTCGCGCGCTTCAAGACGGCCGGCGGAAGCACCATCGTCGAGGTGACGAGTCACGGGCTCAGCCGGAACGCGGCCGGGATGCGGCGGGTCGCGGAGGCGACGGGCCTCCACGTCGTGATGGGATGCGGCTGGTACCGGGAGCCGTACTACGACCACGAGTACGTCGCCCGTCGCACCACAGGAGACCTGGCGACCGACATCGTGCGCGAGATCGAGGAAGGCGAGCCAGGGACCGGCATCCGGCCCGGCATCATCGGGGAGATCGGCGCCGACTGGTCCTGGGTCTCGCCAGCCGAGGAGCGCGTCCACCGGGCCGCCGCGCGGGCGCACCAGCGGACCGGGCTCGCGATCACGCTCCATGCGCTGGAAAGCCCGGTCGGGCTCCAGCAGCTCGACCTCCTGAGCGAGGAAGGGGCCGACTCGCGGCGGGTCATCGTCGGGCACGCCGACACCTGGCCGGACCCCGGCTACCACGAGGCGATCGCCCGGCGGGGCGCGTGGGTCCAATTCGACACGATCCGCGGACTGCACCCGTATGAGGTCGAGAAGCAGATCCGGCTGGCGCGGGAGTTCGTCCGACGCGGCTACCTGGGGCAGCTCCTCCTCTCCCACGACAACTGCTTCCGGTCCCACCTCGTCGGCTATGGCGGGAACGGCTTCGCCTACATCCCCACGCGCTTCGTGCCGCTCCTCAAGGAAGCCGGGCTGAGCGACGAGCAGATTCACGTCGTGCTGGTAGACAATCCCCGCCGCGTGCTCAGTGGCGAGCGCTAGGTCACCCGGAGGGGGGCTCCGCCCCCCTTCCGGACCTCCCCCGCGGAGGGGTTGCGCCGGCGAAGCCGGCGCCGGGAGCGGAACACCTTGAGGCGTTGCGGTAGTTCTTTCGCGCGTGGGGCGGTTTCTCCGACAGGCTCCTAAAGAGCCCGGAGCGCGTCGGACAGGGCGCGCGGACGATCCATCGGAGCCGGCCCTCATCAGAGGGACCATTGACACGCCATCGGCAGCGGCCTACAGTCCCTCAGGAGTCCCGACCACCCGGGCCATACCCCTCTTCGCAGCACGCGTCTCGGCTTGCCCCGAGGAGGATGCCATGACAGACCGCACCCGCCGCTTTCCGATGACCCGTCGGCAGTTCCTGTCGCTCGCGGCCTCGGCCACCGCCGTCTCGGCGACCCGGGTATCGGCGCAGCCGCGTCGGACGGGTGGCACGTTCATCTCCGCGAAGACGACCGAGGCGCCGAGCCTCGACCCGATCCTGGAGCAGGCCCTCTCGCAGCACCGGATCAGCCCCCTCTTCTACAACCGGGTGGTGGAGTGGGGCGCCGACGGCAAGCTCGTTCCCGTGCTGGCCGAGTCCTGGACCACCAGCGCCGACGGGAAGACGTGGACGTTCAAGCTCCGCCACGGCGTCAAGTTCCACAATGGCCGGGAGTTCGTCGCCGACGACGTCAAGTACACGTATGAGCGGATCCTCGACCCGAAGGTCGGCTCCGGCGGCCGCGGCTACCTTTCGGCCATCGACGGGATCGAGGTGGCGGACAAGTACACCGCGCGAATCCACACCAAGGACCCGAGCGCATCGCTCCTCGCGGGCATGGCCGGCGGCTGGTCGGCGATCGTGCCCCGCGAGGAGATCGAGAAGCGCGGCGACCTCCGCCGCGCCGCGGTGGGCACGGGGC
>CAZDYT010000712.1:0-2547 GCA_964509395.1 uncultured bacterium | reverse complement strand
CGACATCCCGCGGGCCGACATGTACGCGTTCGGCCGGGTGTGGCAGCGGAAGATGTACGAGGCCGAACTGCTCGGCATCACGTGGCCGAAGGAGTACGGGGGCCGCGGGCTCACGTGGATGGAGGAGCTCATCTTCCACGAGGAGCTCACCCTCCACAAGGCGCCCCCGCCGCTCAACGTCCTCGGGCTCGGCATGGCGGGGCCGACCATCATCGCCTACGGGACCGAGGAGCAGAAGAAGCGCCATCTGCAGAAGATCCTGACGTGCGAGGAGATCTGGTGCCAGGGCTACTCCGAGCCCAACGCGGGCTCGGACCTGGCGTCGCTCCAGACCCGAGCCGTCCGGGACGGCGACCACTTCGTGGTCAACGGCCAGAAGGCCTGGACGAGCCTCGCCCACATCGCCGACTGGATGATGCTGCTGGCGCGGACCGACCCGGGCGTGCCCAAGCACAAGGGCATCACCTACTTCCTCCTCGACATGCACGCGCCCGGCGTGATGGTCCGCCCGTTGCGTCAGATCACGGGGGACGCCGAGTTCAACGAGGTCTTCTTCGAGAACGTGCGGGTGCCTGCCTCCAACATCCTGGGCGAGCTGAACCAGGGCTGGCAGGTCGGCATCACGACGCTCATGTACGAGCGGCTCGCGCTCGGCTTCGGGCTCCAGGCCCGCTTCCAGATCAACCTGGAGGCCACGCTCGACCTCGCCAAGCGGGTGCAGCGGAACGGCGCCCCTGCCGCGAAGGACCCCGTGCTGCGCCAGAAGCTCGCCCAGCTCGTCATCGACAACGCCGTCTTCAAGTACACCGCGGCGCGCGCGATCACCCGGCTCTTCAAGGGAGAGATGCCCGGGCCCGAGGCCTCGGCAGGCAAGATCTGGTGGTGCGAGCGCCACCAGGCGCTCCAGGACGTCGCCCAGGAGCTCCTCGGGCTGTTCGGCCAGGTGGGCCGGGGCTCGCCGTGGGCCGCGGACGACGGGATCTGGCAGTACTCGTTCCTCCGCTCACGGGCCAACTCGATCGAGGGCGGGACCACCGAGATTCAGCGGAACATCATCGCCGAGCGGGTGCTCGGCCTCCCGAAAAGCTAGCGCCGTGGACTTCGGGTTCAGCCAGGAGCAGGAGCTCCTCCGCCAGACCGCGCGGAGCTTCCTCGAGAAGGAGTGCCCCTCGAGCGTCGTCCGGCGGATGATGGACGACCCGGCGGGGATCACCGACGAGCTCTGGCAGAAGCTCGCCGAGCTGGGCTGGCTGGGGCTGATCTACCCGGAGGCGCACGGCGGCGTCGGGCTCGGGTTCGTCGACCTCACGGTCGTCCTCGAGGAGATGGGGCGCGTGGTCATGCCGGGGCCCTACTTCTCCACGGTGTTGCTGGGGGGCCTCACGCTCCTCCTGGCCGGCTCGGAGGCGCAGAAGCGCGAGTGGCTCCCCAAGATCGCGAGCGGCCAGGCGCGCGCCACCCTCGCGCTGACGGAGGAGAGCGCGCGCTGGGACGCCGCGGGGATCGGGCTCCGGGCGAAGCCGGGCAAGGGAGGGGGTTACGTCCTCTCCGGCACCAAGCTCTTCGTCCCCGACGCGCACACCGCCGATGTCCTCGTCGTCGCCGCGCGCACGGCCAAGGCGACCAAGGACGACCCGCACCGCGGCGTCAGCCTCTTCCTCGTCCCGGCGATCACCAAGGGCGTCTCGACGACGCTCCTCCCCACCATGGACCAGACCCGGAAGCTCTGCGAGGTCTCGCTCTCGCGCGTCGAGGTCGGGCCGGACGCCCTCGTGGGGCCGGCGGATCAGGGGTGGCCGGCGCTCGCCCGCGTGCTCGACCGCGCCACCGTCGCGCTCTGCGCCGAGATGTGCGGCGGCGCCCAGAAGGTCCTCGAGATGTGCACCGAGTACGCGAAGATCCGCGTCGCCTTCGGACGGCCCATCGGGACCTATCAAGCGATCAAGCACAAGTGCGCCGACATGCTGGTGGCCGTCGAGAACGCGAAGTCCATCACCTACTACGCCGCCTGGGCCATGGACGAGGGGGGGCCCGAGGCGCCGCTCGCAGCCTCCATGGCCAAGGCCTACGTCTCCGAGGCCTACCGCAAGGCGGCGGGCGACGGCATCCAGATCCACGGCGGGATCGGCTTCACCTGGGAGCACGACCTGCACCTCTACTTCAAGCGCGCCACGGGCTCCGAGGTCGCGTTCGGCGACGCCCCCCTGCACCGGGAGCGGGTCGCCCAGCTGATCCAGCTGTAGCCCGCCCTTCCAGCACGCGCCGGAACGCCTCCCGGATCGCGCGTTTAGAGGAGCCCGGACCCCCCGGGCGACCCGCCGGAGCCGCCGCGAAAATCTTGGCGATCCGGCCCCAAGCTCGCTATGCTCAAGGGCACGTGAACGGGAGGTGCGCCACGCGTTCGGGCCATCCATGCCGCCACTGAAGCGAGTCAAATACCGGCTGATCACCGAGCTGGTCCGGGAGAACGTCGAGACCCTCCACGGGCTCCCGCCCCGGTCCCTTCGCCGGACCCGTCGCGTGCGCTCCGGCGTCTTGCGCGGGTTG
>CAZDYT010000711.1:0-2552 GCA_964509395.1 uncultured bacterium | reverse complement strand
CCCGCGAGCGCCGCCCCGAGTCGCGCCTCGTGCTCGGGGTGGGCGTAGGCGTGCAGGAGGCAGACCGCCACCGCCTCGACGCCCGCGGCGCGCAGCGCGGCGACCAGCCCGGGGAGCTCGGCCTCGGCGAGCGGGACCGCGACGCGCCCGTCGCCCGCGACCCGCTCGGTGACCTCGAACCGGAGATGGCGAGGCACGAGCGGGACCGGCCGCGGCGGGAGATCGAGCCGGTAGAGGTCCAGCCGGTTCTGGCGCGCGATCTCGAGGACGTCGCGGAACCCCCGGGTGGTGACCAGCGCGGTGCGCGCCGCCTTGCCCTCCACCACCGCGTTGGTGACGATCGTGGTCCCGTGGGCGATCGCCGTCGCCCGCGCGCCCAGGGCCTGGAGGCCGTACAGCACGCCGCGCGCCGGGGCATCCGCGGTCGTGAGCACCTTGCGGGAGCGGATCGTCCCCGACCCGGACTCGATCGCCACGAGGTCGGTGAAGGTCCCGCCGACGTCGACCCCGACACGCGCGCTCATCGGATCACCATTCCCCTCTCCCCCGGTGGGGGAGAGGGGAGGGGGCGAGGCCACGCCCCCTCACCCTCACCCCAATTGTCTCCCTCTCCGGGGAGGAAAGGGAGAGGGGGAGGGGAGGGGTCGCGGGCCTCTCACTTCCGCTCGGACCACTTGGGCAGCGGGTAGATCACCTCACGCGTGGCGACCTCGAACGGGTAGACCGTGTGGTAGGCGCCCCCCTGAATCTGCTGGAGGATCGCCTTCACGCCCGTGTTCTGGCCTCCCTCGTCGAACCGCACCCCGGTCCACGGCATGATGAGCTGGTCGGGGGGGATGTTGGTCTCGCGGAGCGCCTTCTGGATCGCCTCGGGCTTGATCGAGCCGGCGCGGTTGATGGCGTCGGCCAGCACCATGAAGCCCGTGAAGGCCCGCGCCGGGACGTCCGACAGGTCGCGCCCGCCCGAGTGCTTCTTGAACAGCTCGTTCACCTGCCCCACGAGCGGCTTCGCCTTGGCGAGGTCCAGCGCGAACGGGGCCCGGGTGATGTGCCCCTCGGCGTCCTTCCCCATCTTCTCGACGAACGTCGGGTCCGTCCAGCCGGCGTCCTGCGCGATCAGGAGCTTCGGGTTGTAGTCGAGGTTCTTCGACGTGTTGACGAACAGGATCGCGTCGGAGGTGTACGAGGACGGGAGGAACACGTCGGCGTTCGCCGCCTTCAGCTTGGCCACCTCGGCGTCGAGCGAGGTCGTCCGCGCCCGGTACTGGATCTTGACCGCCACCTCGTACCCGTACTTCTTCGCCAGCTCCTCCTGGACCTTTGCCGAGTCGGAGCCGAAGAGCGTGTCCTCGTAGACGATGGCGACCGAGCGGAACTTGATCCCGCGCTTTCGCTCCAGGTCCCGCATGAAGTCGAACATGACCTGGCTGAAGTGACCGTCGTGGGGGCTCGTCCGGAAGAACCACTTGAAGCCGCGCCCCGTGAGGCCCGGCGAGGACGACTCGGCGTTGAGGAAGGGCACGCCCATCCGCTCGGCCACCTGGCTCGCCGTCGCGGTCACGCTGGAAAAGTAGGCGCCGAAGAGGGCGTGGACGCCTCCCTGCGTGATCATCCGCTCCGCCTCGGCCTGGCCGACGTCCGGTTTGCCCTGGTGGTCCGCCAGGACGAGCCGGATCTTGGCGCCGCCCAGGTTGGGCAGGCCCGCGCTCTTCGCGAGCGGCAAGGGGAGATTCGCGCCGTTGTTGATGATGTCGACCGCGGTCTTGACCGCGGCGACGGAGTCGAGGCCGACCTGGGCGACGGGGCCGGACATCGGGTAGAGGACCCCGATCACGACCTCGGTCTGTGCGGCGGTCGCCGGCATACCGGCCCCGAGGACGAGCAACGCGATCAGACAGAGCCCCATCCGTCGAGTCATCGCCAACCCTCCTCCGGGCCGCTCGAGCTCGGCCGAGGCGCGCCCCCGGCCCGGGACGCGGGCGTCTTCTGCCTCGCTCCGGCCCCTCCTGGCAAGGTGCCCGGCCCGCGCCCCGCCGATAAGCGCTGGCTCGCCTGGCAGGTGGCGGGCGCGGGCGAAAGCCGTGATGAATTCAGAGCAAATCGGCGACGAGGGCATCATACGAAGGCCCCCCGGGCGTGTCAACCCCGCGAGGGAAACCCGAGGGTTCCGGCCGAGATCCGGCGCCTCAGCGCCTACGCCGTCAGCGCCGTGTAGAACTCCACCTCGACGCGCTCGTCGACGAGCCCTTTGCGGCGCGCCTGGAACGGCGCCAGGTGCGGCGCCGTGCGATGGAACTCGAACGCCTCCTTCGAGCGGTACTGCTCGTAGAACAGGAACACCGTCGGGCTCTTCGCCGAGCGATGCACTCGATACGCGAGGCAGTCGGGCTCCGCCGTCCGGACCGCCGCCGCCTGCTCCACCAGGATCGCCTGGAGCTCGTCTTCCCTGCCCGCCTTCGGATAGAGCTTCGCGACCACCGTGAACACGCTCGTCGCCACTTCCGCCTCCTTGTCGTCGCGGTCCTGCGTGCGACCGCCAGCCCCCCGGGCGT
>CAZDYT010000710.1:575-2556 GCA_964509395.1 uncultured bacterium | reverse complement strand
TTCGTCGGACAAGGGCTCCCCGGGTGACCGCGGGGAGCGCGGAAAGCGGAGGACGCGCTCGCCGGGGCGCACCAGGCCCAGCTCTTCCCGGGCGATACGCTCCAGGGCGGACGGATCGTTCCGCAGCTCGGTGATGGCTCGCGAGAGGCGCTCGTTCTCGGCCTCGAGCGCCTGCACGTCCCGGTGGAGGCCTTCGACCTCCCCCCGGAGCCGCCAGAGATGGAGGACGCCGTTGTCCCCGAAGAGCGCCGCGCCCAGGAGGAGGGCGAGCACGCCCGCGACGATCCAGCCGGGATGGGGGCGCCGGAGCGTCATCGCCGCCGCTCGAAGACAGCCGGCCCGGGCCAGCGGGCCGCATCCCCCAGCCACTCCTCGATGCGGAGGAGCTGGTTGTACTTGGCGACCCGGTCGCTCCGCGAGAGCGAGCCGGTCTTGATCTGGCCCGCGTTGACGGCGACCGCGAGGTCCGCCACGAACGTGTCCTCGGTCTCGCCCGATCGGTGCGAGATGACGACCCCGTACCCCGCGCGCTTGGCCAGCTCGACGGCCTCGAGCGTCTCGGTCAGCGTGCCGATCTGGTTGACCTTGATGAGGATCGCGTTGGCCGCGCCGAGGCGGATCCCGTCGGCGAGCCGCGCGGGGTTCGTGACGAACAGGTCGTCTCCCACCAGCTGGAGGCGCCCCCCCAGGCGGCGCGTCAGGCTGACCCAGCCGTCCCAGTCGTCCTCGCGGAGGCCGTCCTCGATCGAGACGAGGGGGAACTGCCCCGCGAGGCGCCCGTAGAACTCGATCAGCTCGTCCGTCTTCCACTCCGCGCCTTCCCCCGCGGCCCGGTAGCGCCCGTCGCGCCAGAGCTCGCTGGCGGCGACGTCGAGGGCGAGCCAGACGTCGGCGCCCGGCCGGTACCCGGCGGCCTCGATGGCGCGCACCAGGAGCGCCAGCGTCGCCTCGGTGCCGGCCAGATCGGGGGCGAACCCGCCTTCGTCGCCGACCGAGGTCGCGTGGCCCTGCTCGCGGAGGAGGCGCTTGAGGACCTGGAAGACCTCGGCCCCCGCGCGGAGGGCCTCGGCGAACGACGGGAGCCCCGACGGCACCAACATGAACTCCTGGAAATCGAGCCGGTTGTCGGCGTGGACGCCGCCGTTGACGACGTTCATCAGAGGAACCGGCAGGGTGCGCGCGCTGGGGCCCCCGAGGTAGCGGAAGAGGGGAAGCCCGAGATCGTCGGCGGCGGCGCGCGCGCACGCGAGGGAGACCCCGAGGATCGCGTTGGCGCCGAGCGTTTCCTTCTGGGGCGTGCCGTCGAGCTGGCAGAGCGTGTGATCCACCAGCGCCTGGTCGAGGGCGTCGGCGCCCTTCAGCTCGGGGGCGATCGCCTGCTCGACGTTCTTCACGGCCTGCCGGACGCCCTTCCCGCCGTACCGGCGCTTGTCCCCGTCCCGCAGCTCGAGGGCCTCCCCGCTCCCGGTCGACGCCCCCGAGGGCACCGCGGCACGTCCCTCCGCGCCGCCCGCGAGGAAGACCTCGACCTCCACGGTCGGGTTCCCGCGGGAATCCAGGATCTCCCGGGCACGGATGTCGACGATCTCGGACACGCCCGCGTCCTCCCGCTCAGCTCTTGCGGCGCAGCACGAACTCGGCCAGCGCCGACAGGGGCTCGGCCGCCGCGCCGAGCCCGGCGAGCGCCGCCTGCGCCTCGCGCGTCAACGCGGCCGCGCGCGCCTTCGAGGCGTCGAGCCCGTGGAAGTCCGGATACGTCACCTTCTTCTTGCGCCGGTCGCTGCCCGCCGTCTTGCCGAGGGTCTCGAGGGATCCCTCCACGTCCAGGATGTCGTCCACGATCTGGAAGACGAGCCCGAGGCGCTCGCCGTAGGCCGTGAGGGCCGAGAGGACGGGGCCGGGCGCGCGCGCCAGCAGCGCTCCCACGCGCAGCGCACAGCGGATGAGCGCGGCGGTATTGCGGGTGTGGATGTACTCGAGC
>CAZDYT010000710.1:0-565 GCA_964509395.1 uncultured bacterium | reverse complement strand
GTTCGCCGCGACGAGCCCGAAGGCCTGGGTGAGGAGTGCGTCGCCGGCGAGGATGGCCATCGCTTCGCCGAAGACCTTGTGGCTCGTGAGGCGCCCGCGGCGATAGTCGTCGTCGTCCATGGCGGGGAGGTCGTCGTGGATGAGGGAGTAGGTGTGGATCAGCTCGAAGGCGCACGCGGTCGGCAGCACGTCGGCCATCCGGCCGCCGGCGGCCTCGGCGCCGGCGATGACCAGGATGGGGCGCAGGCGCTTCCCCCCGGCGAGGACGCTGTAGCGCATCGCCTCGTGGATCGCCGGGGGGTAGGCGGCCGCCGGCGGGAGGGAGCCCTCGAGGGCCTCGTCCACGGCGCGCCGGCGCTCGGCGAGGTAGGCCTCGAGGTCGACGCTCACGCCTGCTCCTCTTCCCACTTGAACGGCTGAGCGCGGAGACCGCCTTCGTCCTGCATCAGGACCTCGATGCGGCGCTCGGTCTCCTCCAGCCGGCGGGCGCAGTACCGGAGGAGGGCCGTGCCCTCCTCGAACGCGCGGAGCGAGTCGTCGAGCGAGAGGTTCCCCGCCTCGAGCG
>CAZDYT010000709.1:0-2557 GCA_964509395.1 uncultured bacterium | reverse complement strand
GACATCCACGTCGCGCAGCCGGGAGAGGGCTGTCCACGCTGCGGCAAACCCCTCCGGGTCGAGCGCGTGATCGAGGTCGGCAACATCTTCAAGCTCGGCACCAAGTATTCGGTGCCGCTTAAGGCGATGTATCTGGACGAGCGGGGTCAGGAGTGCCCGATCGTCATGGGCTCGTACGGGATCGGCCCCGCGCGCATCGCGGCGGCGGCGATCGAGCAGCACCAGGACGCGGACGGCATCGTGTGGCCCTGGTCCATCGCGCCCTGTCACATCCACGTGCTGCCGGTGAACGTCAAGGAGGCGCCCGTCAAGAGCACCGCCGAGCGCCTGTACGGGGAGCTCGGCGCCGCCGGGCTCGACGTCCTGCTGGACGATCGCGACGAGCGACCCGGCGTCAAGTTCAAGGATGCCGACCTCCTCGGAATCCCGATCCGCGTTACGGTGGGGGGCCTGCTCGCGAAAGAGGGCCGCGTCGAGGTTCGGACCCGCCGGGACCGGCAGGATGTGAAGGTCGTCCCCGACGCGGTGGTCGCCACGGTCCGGGACCTCGCCCGCCGACTCGCCGAGACCCCGTAGCGAGACCCCCCCGGGGGTTCCCCCGCCCGACCCGCCACGGTATACTATGCTGTTGGCAAAAGTGGGCGTAGCCCACTTTTTTGCATTGGACCCTGAGTGTGGAGGTCGCACGGTGTCGGTCGGGAGAGAGACGCCGCCCCGTACGGAGGCCATCGAGGCATTGGCCACGCCGGTCATCCAGGCGCACGGCCTCACGCTGGTCGACCTCGAGCTCGCCGGCGGGCGGCGGACGGCGCTCCGCTTCTTCATCGACAAGCCGGGCGGCGTCAGCATCGACGATTGCCAGCGCTTCAGTCAGGAGATCAGTGACCTGCTGGACGTTGCCGATCTCCTGCCCGAGAGCTTCGACCTCGAGGTCTCGTCACCCGGGCTTGACCGGGAACTCAAGAAGGACCGCGAGCTCGGCTGGGCCGTGGGCAAGCAGGTGCGCGTCTGGGCGCGCGAGCCCGTGGACGGCCGGCGTGAGTTCGTCGGGCGACTGTTGGAGGTCGGGGAGGCCTTCCTGACCCTGGCGGAGGCACCCGCAAGCGGGTACCCGGGTCGGCGCCAAGTCCCCCGGGCGCTCCTCGCGAAGGTGCGCCTGGAGGTGGAGCAGAAGCGCTCCGCCTGAGCCGGGAGGTCCACATGAACCGTGAACTGTTGTACGTGATCGAGCAGATCGGCCGCGAGAAGGGGATCGCCACCGAAGTGCTCTTCGAGGCCTTGGAGTCAGCCCTGCTCTCCGCATCCAAGCGGACGATGGGGGTCGGGGAGAATGTGCGTCTGACGCTCGACCGGCGGACGGGCGCGATCCGGGTCTTCGCCGAGAAGAAGGTCGTCGAGACGGCGACGGATCCGAAGATCGAGATCACCCTGGCCGAAGCGTGTCGCCTCAAGCCGGACGCGCAGCTGGGCGATACCGTGGAGGAGGACCTGGAGCCGCGCGAGTTTGGCCGGATCGCCGCCCAGACGGCCAAGCAGGTGATCCTTCAGCGGGTGCGGGAGGCGGAGCGGCAGGGGATCTACTCCGAATACAAGGGCCGCGAGGGAACCCTGGTGCGCGGAGTCGTCCACCGTATCGAGAAGCGCACCGTGATCGTGGACCTGGGCCGGACCGAGGCGGTCCTGACCGAGCGCGAGCAAATCCCCGGGGAGCGCTACTCGCCCGGCGACCGGATCCGGACCTACATCCTCGAGGTCAAGAACACCCCGAAGGGGCCGCAGGTCATGCTCTCCCGGAGCCACCCCGGGTTCCTGATTCGCCTCTTCGAGACGGAGATCCCCGAGATCGCGGAAGGCATCGTCCAGGTCAAGGGCGCCGCCCGCGAGCCGGGCGAGCGAGCCAAGCTCGCGGTGGCCTCGACGAAGCGCGACGTGGACCCGATTGGGGCATGCGTGGGCCTGCGCGGGACTCGCATTCAGGTCATCGTGCGGGAGCTGCGCGGCGAGAAGATCGACATCATCGAGTGGGCCGAGGACTTGCCCACCCTGGTCGCGCGAGCCCTCTCCCCGGCCAAGGTGACGTCGGTCACCGTGCGGGGTGAGGGAGAGGATCGAGCCGCGCTGGTTTTGGTTCCGGACAATCAGCTCTCGCTCGCCATTGGCAAGAAGGGACAGAACGCCCGGCTGGCCGCGAAGCTCACGGGGCTCCGGATCGACGTCAAGAGCGAGTCCGAGTTGGAGGAGGAGCGGCGGCGTCAGGACGAGGAGCGGGCCCGCGGCCTGGCGGCGCTCGGCGAGCTGCCGCCCGTGGGGGCGGAGCTCGCCCACGCGCTGGCTGCCCACGGGTTCGACTCGCCGGCGAAGATTAAGCAGGCCGGCGCGGCGGCGCTCGTGGAGATCGATGAGATCGGCGAGACGAAGGCGGACGCGATCCTGGCGGCGGCCGAGGAGTGGCTGGCGGCTCACGCAAGCCCGGAAATGACCCCGGGGGTGCTGATCGAGGACGCGTCGCCGCCCGCCGCCGGGGGCCCGGGCTGGAGATTGAAGCCCAAGATCGCAG
>CAZDYT010000708.1:0-2557 GCA_964509395.1 uncultured bacterium | reverse complement strand
CACGCGATCTTCTCGGAGACCCGCGCGCGGCGGGACCGGGAGCGCGCCGAGCAGGCCCTGGCGCTCCTGCCAGGGTGAAGCCGCCGCGGCCGATGTCCCTCGGAGAAGCCCGCCTCAGGCCTCGGGGATCACCGTGCAGCGGTCGGGATCCAGGCGCACGGACACGGGAGAGCCGACCTCGAAGAGCGCCGCGTGGTGCGCCTGGACGCGGAGGGTGAGGCCGGCCGCGTCGACCTGGTAGTCGATGAGGTTCCCGAGGTAGGTCCGCTCGCGCACGACGCCGGTGAACAGGCCGCCCTCCGGACCCCTTGCGGACCCCGGTGACAGATAGAGGTCCTCCGGCCGGACCGCGAGCCAGACCCGGTCGCCCGCCTTCGCCCCCGAGGGCAGGTCCACCGGCACCGCGACGCCGGACCGGAGCCTCACCCGGGCCTCGGGGCCCGTGCCCTCCACGCTCCCCTCGAGGAAATTGACGAGGCCCATGAAGTCCGCGACGACCTTGTCCGCGGGCTTCTCGTAGACCTCACGCGGGGGGGCGTACTGATGGACCCGCCCCTGATCGAAGACCGCCACGCGATCCGAGAGCGCCATCGCCTCCGCCTGGTCGTGCGTGACGTAGACGAACGTGATGCCGATTCGCCGCTGGAGCTGCTTCAGCTCCACGCGCATGCGCTCGCGGAGCTTCGCGTCGAGGTTCGAGAGCGGCTCGTCCAAGAGGAGAATGCGCGGCTCGACGATGAGCGACCGGGCGAGGGCGACCCGCTGCTGCTGGCCCCCGGAGAGCTGCGCGGCGTACCGGTCTTCCAGGCCCGCGAGGCCGACGAGCTTCAGCATCGCGTCGACGCGCTCGCGGATCTCGGCCCGGGGCCGCTTCCGGATCAGGAGGCCGAACGCCACGTTCTCGAAGACGGTCCGGTGCGGCCACACGGCGTAGCTCTGGAACACCATCCCCATCTGCCGCCGCTCCGGCGGCAGGCACCAGGCCGACGAGGAGTAGAGCTCCCCGTCCACGAGGATCCGGCCGTCGTCCGGCGTGAAGAACCCGGCGAGCAGCCGGAGCGTCGTCGTCTTCCCGCAGCCTGACGGACCGAGGAGCGTCACGAACTCGCCGTCCCGGATCTCCAGGTCGACCCGATCCACGGCCGTCACCCGGCCGAACCGCTTCGTCACCCCTGCCAAGCTGATCCCCGCCATCCCTCAGCCTCCGGCGCTCAGCCTGCCGCCTGGCGCGCCGGCAACTCCCACACCGACGGTCCCGCCACCGTCCGCGCGATCGCGAGCATCACGAGCGTGATGACGAGCGTCAGCACCGCCAGCGCACAGACCGCCTCGAAGTAGCCCTCCTCGTAGAGCTGAAAGATCGACACGGCGATCGTCTCGGTCCCGGAGGTGAAGAGGAGGACCGAGGCGGACAGCTCGCGGAGGGCCGGGACGAAGATGAGGAGCCATCCGGAGAGCATGCCCCGCTTGATCAGCGGGAGCGTCACCATCCAGAGCGACCGGAGCCAGGGCGCCCCGGTGATCCGCGCCGCCTCCTCGAGCGCCGGGTCCACCTGCCGGAGGGAGGCGTTGGCCGAGCGCACGGCGAACGGGACGAATCGGGCGACGTAGGCGATCAGCAGGATCCAGATGGTGCCGTAGAGGACCAGCGGCGGCCGGATCCACGCCTGGATGAGCCCCACCGACAGGACGATCCCCGGCAGCCCGAGCGGCACGAGCGAGAGGTAGTCGAGCACGCGCCGGCCGAGGAAGGTCGTCCGCAGGTCGAGGTAGGCGATGAGCGTCCCGACCGCCATGGCCAGCGTCGCCGCGCCCGCGGCGAGCCCGAGGCTGTTCACGATGGAGTGCCGGGTCAGCGAGAAGTCGAAGAGGACGTAGGCGTAGTTCTTCAGCGTCAGGGTCCCGCTTTCCAGCACCGTCGCCCACTGCCGGCTCACCGACACGCCGACGAGAATCGCGTACGGCAGGACGACCGCCACCAGAAACACGCCGCCGCAGAGGACGAGCGCCGGGATCCGCCACCAGCCGAGCCGGGTCCGGACCACCTCGGCGCCCTTCCCGGTCAGCGTGACGTAGGAGCGCTGGCCCAGAAAGCGATGCTGCAGGTAGAGCGAGAGCACCGTGACGACGACCAGGCTCATCGCCAGCGCCGAGGCGAGCCCGAAGCGCGGCGGGTAGCTGAACAGGGTGTAGATCTTCGTGGGGATCGTGTGGATGCGGGCCGGCACGCCCAGGATCGCCTGCGGCCCGAAGAGCGACAGCGAGTCCACGAAGGCCAGCAGCGCGCCCGCGAGGATCGCCGGCGTGACCATCGGGAGCGTCACGAAACTGAGGGTTCGAAGCCGGCCGGCACCGAGGATCTGCGCCGACTGCTCCAGGGCGGGGTCGAGAGACTCCAGCGCGCCCGCCACCATCAGGAACACGAACGGGAAGACGTGGAGCGTGAGGACGAAGACCATCCCCCCGACCGAGAAGATGTTGAACGGCGGCTCCGCCAGGCCGAGGAGGGCCCGCAGCCCCGCGTTGATCAGGCCCGCCTCCGGCCCCCGCAGCATGG
>CAZDYT010000707.1:0-2560 GCA_964509395.1 uncultured bacterium | reverse complement strand
GCCTGGCTCATCGTGTTCTTCATCGTCTTCTTCAACACCTTCCAGGGCGCCCGCGGCGTGGACCCCGACCTCATCCACTCCGCTCGCTTTCTCGCGGCCTCCGAGCGGCAGATCATGCGGACGGTCGTCATCCCCTCGGCGCTCGCCTGGACCTTTGCTTCCCTGACGCCGTCGGTGTCGTTCGCGCTGATCGGCGTGGTCATCGGGGAGTTCATCGGCGGGGAGTCCGGCGGGGGGATCGGCTACCTCATCATCGCCTCGCTCGGCACGCTCAATGCCGCGGACATGATGGTCGCCCTGATCGTCCTCGCCGCCACCGGGATCGCGCTCGCCATGGGCATTCAGCAGGTGGAGGCGCGGCTCCTCCGCTGGCGCCCCGAATACCAGCGCCGCGGGTAGCCCGCCCCGGGGCCGCCATCCGACCGCCCGGGCTCCCGCCGCCCCCACCGTGAGGCCCGCCCGCACGAGCGCGGCCGTCGCGGCGCTGCTGGGGGCCGCCGCGGTGCTCCTGACCTGGCCGCTCGCCGTGCGCCTTCCCTCCGCCGTCAACGACCTCGGCGACCCCCTCTTCAACGGCTGGATCCTCGCCTGGGATCTCCACGCCCTCGCCACGGAGCCCCTTCGCCTCTTCGACGCGAACATCTTCTACCCGCGGCGATGGACGCTGGCCTACTCGGATCACCTCCTGGGCCTGCTGCCGCTGGCCGCCCCGGTCCGGCTCGCCGGCGGCGGCCCGCTCCTCGCCCACAATGCCGTACTGTTCGCGACCTTCCCCCTGGCCGGGCTCACGATGTTCTGGCTCGTGCGTCATCTCACCGGCCACGCGGGCGCGGGGCTCGTGGCCGGGGTCCTGTACGCCTTCTCCCACTACCGCTTCGGCCAGCTCGGCCACGTCCAGGTCCTGAGCCACCAGTGGCTGCCGCTCCTGCTGCTGGGCCTTCACCGGGCCGTGGCGCGCGGCGGCCGGTGGCCCGACCTCGCGCTGGCAGCGGCCGCCTTCGTCCTCCAGGCGCTCTCGTCGGGCTACCACGCCTACTTCTCCGCCGTCGCAGTCGCCCTGTTCGCGGCCTGGGTCGCCGCGCCCGCAGCGCGGCCGCCGCTCGGGCGCATCGCCCCCCGGGCACTCGGGGCGGCAGTGGTCGCGGGGCTCCTCCTCGCCCCCTTCTTTCTCCCGTACGTGCTCGTCCGGCAGGAGCTCGGTCTGGTTCGTCCGATCCTGGAGGTAAAGGAGTACTCGGCCCGCCCGGCCTCGTACCTGACGGTGGCGCCCGTCCACCCCTGGTTCGACGTCCTCAGCGCCCCGTTCTACCGCCCCGAGGGGAACCTCTTCCCGGGCGCCGTGACGCTGGCGCTCGCCCTGACCGGCGCCGCCACGGGGCTCGCTCGCGCGGCCGTGTCCGGCCACCGGGCCCAGGCCGGCCGCCCCCGCTGGCCGCGCTGGCTCGATCTCGGCCTGACCGGCTACCTCCTGCTGACGCTGCTCCACGTCTTCCTGCTCGGCGGCTTTGCGGTTCGGCTGGGGCCAATTCAGGTCTCCCAGCACAGCCCCGTGCTACCGGGGCTCCTCCTCGCCTCGGCGCTGCTGCTGCGGCGGCTCGTCCACGGGCGCGCCGTGCCGCTCCCCGGTCTGGGCTGGCTCCGGCGCCTGGGCTGGCCCCACGCCGCCGGACTCTACGTGGCGCTGACGGTGGTGGCGGTCCTCTGCTCGTTCGGTCCGACGCTCGCGGTGGGCACGCTGGCGGTCGCGCACCCCCTCTACCGGCAGCTCTACGAGCTGGTCCCCGGGTTCGACGGCCTCCGGGTGCCCGCGCGCTTTGCCGTGCTGGTGAGCACCGGCCTCAGCGTGCTCGCCGGCTACGGCGCCGCCGCCATCCTCCGCCGGTGCCGGCGTCGCATCAGCCGAGGGGTCGTGGTCGCCGTGCTGGCGGCGCTCGCGCTCGGGGAGGTGTGGGCGATCCCGCTGCCGTTCCGCGACGTCACGGCGCCCGTCGGGCCGGCAGACCGCTGGCTGGCGACGGCGCCGTCCGGCGCGATCGCCGTCCTGCCCTTCTACCCCGAGCTGGAAGCCTACGGCGAGACGCCGCGGCTCCTCGGATCGACCGCCCACTGGCGGCCGCTCATGAACGGCTACAGCGGCTTCTTCCCGCCGGGGTATTGGGAGACGGCGGAACTCCTCAACACCTTCCCCGCCGACGCGGCCGTCATGCGGCTGCGGGAGCTCGGCGTCCGGTACGTCGTGCTCTACCTGGGGCAGCTCAAGGACGACGCGCGCCCGCGCGTGGAGGCCGCCCTCGCGGCGCTGCCTCCGGGGATCGTCCAGGTGGCCGCGTTCGAGGCCACGGCGATCTTGGAGGTGCGGCAATAGGGCCGGGAGCGGACGACTTCTCAGCCGCCGGGGGCGGGGCGGCTGCCGGGTTTGACGAGCGGCACGCGGTCCCGCCAGAGCAGACAGGCCTCGGGCGGGTAGGTCGGCGCCTCGTACCGTCTACGTTCCCGGGGACGACGCCCGAGCGACGCCCCCCGACGCCCCCGCGCCGAGCCCGGGGCCCGGGCCCGCCGC
>CAZDYT010000706.1:0-2563 GCA_964509395.1 uncultured bacterium | reverse complement strand
CGCCAGGAGACCCCGATGCCGGATCTCGCCACGCTCGTCTTGTTCTGCGCCGCCACGGTCGCGCTCCTCTTCGTCCCCGGGCCGGCCGTGATCTACATCGTGACCCGCAGCATCCACCAGGGACGCGCGGCAGGGGTCGCTTCGGTCCTCGGGATCCACGTCGGGACGCTATGCCACATCGCCGCGGCGACGCTGGGGCTCTCCGCGCTGCTCGCGTCCTCGGCCCTGGCGTACGGCACGGTCAGGTACCTCGGCGCGGCGTACCTGATCTACCTCGGGGTGCGGACGCTCTTCGCCCGCCCGGCGGAAGAGCGGCGGACCCCGAGCCGCCCGGAGCGCCTGCCGCGGATCTTCGCGGACGGCGTGGTCGTCAACGTTCTCAACCCCAAGACCGCGCTCTTCTTCTTCGCGTTCCTGCCGCAGTTCGTCGACCCCGCTCGGGGTGCCGTGTCTCTACAGATCGCCATCCTCGGCGCCGTCTTCGTGCTCCTGGGCCTCCTCAGTGATGGCGCCTACGCGCTCCTCGCGGCCCGCGGCGGGGATTGGCTCAAGGCGAACCTGGGCTTTGCCCGCATCCAGCGGCTCATCTCGGGAAGCATCTACCTCACGCTCGGGGCCGCTGCGGCGCTCTCCGGCGCGAGGTCGACCCACAAGTGAGTCGTCCGTCTCTGGATCGCAGCGCTCCCCGCGGTACAATTCCCCCGATCATGCGCATCGCCGGTCGCCTCGGCCTGGCGGGGCTCGCGCTGCTGCTGGCGTGCGGACCCGGGTTCGCGCAGGGGCTTCCCCGTCCGTCCGGGGCGGGTGTGCCGGCGGCGCCGCGGAGCGAGACGCCGCCGCCGGCTCCCGGCCAGGCCAAGTCGAGCCTGCCCACGGTCCGGATCGGGGCGCTCCTGCCGCTTTCGGGCGCGGCCGCCTGGTTCGGCAAGGAGATGCGCCAGGGCATGGAGCTGGCGATCGCGGACCTCGGCCGCCCCCGCCGCCCGATGCCCCGCGCCGATAGCCCGGAGGCCCTGCCGGACGAAGACCAGAAGGCCGCGGCGGCCGCGGAGCGGGCGAACGAGGAGGCTCTCCCCCGACCCGGAGTGACGCTCGCCCTCGAGGTCGCGGACGTCCCGTCGCTGAACGTCAAGCAGGCCGTGGAGCAGTTCACGCGGCTCGCCGCGATGCAGGTGCCGGTCGTCTTCACCGCCTCGACCACCCCGACGCTGGCGGTCTACCCGCTGGCCTCGTCGCGCGACGTTCTCCTCATCCACCAGGGTCTCGTGACGCACCGGTTCCCGCGGGCGAGCCGCGTGCTCCTCCACACGCGCCCGCCGACGGCGGCGCGGGTGGACGCCCTGATCGCCTTCGCGAGGGAGCGACGGATCCATCGCCTCGCCATCGTGGCGGGAGGCGACGAGTTCGGGAAGACGGTGCGAGCCGCGCTGTCGGTGCGCTGGCCGGAGCGTGGCGGGGCCCTCGTGCACGAGGAGAGCCTCACGCTCGACGCCCCGGATCTCCCGGCCCGGCTCCACCAGCTCGTCCGGCGTGTGCCCGAAGCCGTGGTGCTGGGCTTTCACGGCGCCGAGCTCGGCGACCTGGCCGCACGACTCCGGGAGGCCGGCTACACGGGACCGCTCTTCCTGCTCGATGACGACCCGGCGGCGCTGCTCGCGGGGGGCGTGGCGCTGCAGGACGCGGCGGTCTTCACGGATGCCTTCGTCCCCGAGCGGGGATCGGCCGGCGAGCGCTTCGCCGACGCCTACGCGAAGAAGTTCGGCAGTCCGCCGTCGCGCTACGCCGCGAACGCGTACGAGGCCGTCACCATGGTGGCCGAGGGCATTCGAGTCGCTCGGGAGGACAACCGCGGCACGCCGGGGGGCACGCGCCTCCGCGAGACGCTGGGAGGCCTCCGGGACCTCCCGTCCCTCTACGGGGGGCACGTCGCACTCCGGGACGACGGCACGCCGAGCCGACCCCTCGCGCTGTTCACCGTCGACGGCGGCAAGCTGACCTTCGTCCGCTACATCGCGCCCGCCGGGCCGTCCTCGTGAGACCGTGATGGACCTCACGCTCACCCGCGAAGAGGAGGCGCTCCAGGCCTTCATCGCGCGCGCCGGGGGGGAGGTCTTTCGGCCGCTCGCCGAGGCGTGGGGCGAGCGGGACGAGATGAACCGGGAGCTGGCGCGCGCCATGGGCAAGGAAGGCGTGTTCCCCCTCCTGATCCCCGCCGCGTACGGCGGGGCGCTGGAGGGGCCGTTCCGCTCGATGACGCTCTGTCTCGTCCGCGAGGAGCTGGCCCGGAGGTGCCCGGCCGCCGAGGAGCTGTTCGCCATCCAGGGGCTCGGCAGCTATCCCATTCTCCTCGCCGGTACCGACGTCCAGAAGGCGACCTATCTGCCGCCGCTGGCGCGAGGGGAGCAGGTTCCCGCCTTCGCCCTCACCGAGCCGGAGGCGGGCTCCGACGCGGCGTCGCTCACGACACGCGCCGAGCCGGACGGCGACGGCTGGCTCCTCACGGGGACGAAGCGCTTCATCTCGAACGCCCCGGCCGCCGACCTCTACGTCGTCTTCGCCAAGA
>CAZDYT010000705.1:0-2570 GCA_964509395.1 uncultured bacterium | reverse complement strand
GATGTGCCGCCGCGCGAGGCAGGGGATGTCCCCGCCGCCTCCCGAGCCGGGGAGCCGCGTCACGCGGCCGGGGGGGCCGACGTACGAGGTGTTCAGGTTGCCGTAGCGATCGACCTGCGCCCCGCCGATGAACCCGAGATCGACCCGTCCCGCCTGGAGGAGCCCCATGATCTCGCGCATCTCGGTGCACCACAGGGCCCCCGTGACGTTGGGGCCGTCCGACATCGTCATGAGGACCTCGAGCGCGGGGCTGTCGCGGACCACGCCGTTCTCGAAGAGGCCAACGGCCCGGGGCGCGTGGGTCGCCCGCGCGAGGCAGAAGGCCAGGAGCGGCAGCCGCATCCCGACGAAGACGACCTCGCCGTCGCGGATCTCTCGCGCGGCCGCCGCCACCATCAACTCGCCCGCCGTGTAGCCCGCCGCCGTCACCCGTCAGACGCCGTACTCGACGGGCGCGGCGAGGCGGGACGCCCGCGGGCGCAGGCGATCGAGCCGCTCGCGGCCGAGCTTCCGGAGGTACGCCGCGTGGTCGGGCACGTCGAGCACGCACTCCCGAAGCCACGCCTCGGCGCCTTCGGCCGTCGCCGAGCGTCGGTGATAGTCCGCGTAGACGGCGTGGTCGCGGTTGTAGTAGCCCTGGACCGGCGACGGGTGCGCGCCCCAGGGGAGATGGACGACGGCCGTCACGAGGAAGCCCGGCACGAGCGTCCGGTTCGGGTCGCTCCGGATGACATCCGGCGGGACCAGCTCCTCGCAGACCACGATCACCGTCCGGCTCGCCTTCCCCGCCGCCGCGCTCACGCCCGTCGGCCCCCAGGCGTGGCAGTCGCCGTCGGCGTCGGCCCGCTGGACGTGCACGATCGCCACGTCGGGGGCGAGCGCCGGCACCAGCACGAGCGGGGCGCCGGTGAAGGGGCACGGCGCGGCGCGAAGCCGCGGGTTCCGGGCGAGGATGTCCGAGCCGAGGAGGGTCCGCGTCGGGAGATAGGGGACGCCCAGGGCCGCGGCCTCGAGGCCGAGCGCGATCGTGAAGTTGGAGTGGTCCTCGACCTCGACCCGACGGGGGACTCCCTGCTCCACCGCACGGCGGAAGCCGTAGCCCGAGCCATGCTGGACGTTGCCGACCCAGGCGGCCACCACGCGGCGGGCGCAGCCGGCCGCGACGAGCTGATCGAAGCAGATGTCGGAGATGGGCCCGATCAGCGTGAGGTCCCGGCGACGCTGCCGGATCAGCTCGTGGGCGGCCGCGAAGGGGATGAGGCACTCGAGCGCGGTCCCGAGCGCGACGGCGGCGCCGTCCGGCACGTGGCGCCGCACCGCCTCCGCGAGGGTGAGGACCTTACTCACGCGGGGCCGACGCTCCCGCGCCCGAGCGGAGAGGGCCGGGGTGCGGGGGCAAGGTCAGCGCAGCTTGTGCCGGCCCAGCCGGACGGCCGCGACCTCCGCCTCCGGCACCGAGGTCTCGACCACCAGCGTCTGCTTGGCGAAGTCGATGGAGCGGACCACGCCGAGACCCAGGGTCTCGCGGTTGGCGTCGTCGAGGCCCGCGAGGACGCCCTGGAAGTCGTCGAGCGAGTAGTTCGCGAGGCCCAGGTCCTCGTGCCACTTCTGGATCTGGCGGACCTGTGGCTCCTTGAGCGGATCGGGGGTCACGAGCACCAGCTCGTTCCCGCGCCGCTCCGCCCAGAGGACCATGTCGTCGAGAAGCGCGGCGAGGTCGTCGACCTGGCGAGGCGGCAGGGGTTGCCCGGCGAAGAGCGCCGGCTGCCGGAGGATGACCCGGCCGAGGTCGAGGGAGAGCGGCCGGGCGCCCGTGAAGTACGCCTGGAGGCTCCGTTCGCGGTGCTGCCGGCGTTCCTCTTGCGACCGCCGCCGCGTGGCCCCCGAGGAGGCCAGGCGCATGATCGCTGGGCGCGTGCCTCCCTCGTAGGGCCGCAGGATGTGCTCGCACTCCCCGTTGCGCTGGAGGCAGAGCACGAGGTCCGGCTCGACGAGTTCGATCTTGTGCTGCTTGAGGAGCCGCCCCATCTCCCCCTGGATGAGGCCGGAGGTATCGACGATGACGCGGTCCAAGCCGAGCCGCAGAGCCTTCTGGACCATCAGCCGCGTCCCGAGGACGGTCGGCAAGAGATGCCCCTGCGGGGAGGTGGAGCCGACGAAGTAGAGGCCGGCGACCTCGGCATCGGCGAGGCGCGCCACGGGCGCCCGGATTCGCCCGAGGCCGACGGTCGTCGGCGGGCCGATGTCCGACTGGCCGAGATCGGCGTCCACGACGCCGACGGAGTAGCCGCGCTCGAGGAGCGTCCCGGCCAGGAACGTCGTGAAGCTCGTCTTCCCGCTGTCCGTCTCGCCGATCACGAGGGTCACCCGCACGGCGGCGGCCCCGGAGGCGGCCGCGACCCAGGAGGGGTCCAGCATCATGCGCGAGCCGCCCGCTAGAGTCCTTGAACCACCAAACCCGTGGTCAACGACTCGAGTTCCATGGCTCGACCGCCTCGGACCGTGGCCGAGACCCGAGCAGCCTTAGGACGCAGGGAGGAGGCGGCCCGAGGCGTACTCCCTGATCGGCC
>CAZDYT010000704.1:0-2578 GCA_964509395.1 uncultured bacterium | reverse complement strand
CAGGGGCTGGCCGTCGCCCAAGGGGTCCAGATCGCGATCGAGGGCGCCAACGCCGGCGGCGGCGTGGCCGGTCGCCGGGTCCGCCTCTTGGAGCGGGACGACGAGGGCAAGCCGGAGCGCGCGATCGCGGCCGCCGAGGAGCTGACCGCCCGGCACCGGGTGGCTGCGCTCGTCGGCGGGTACGTGGACAGCCTCGTCGGCCCTGTCAGCGAGGTCGCCGAGCGGTCCCGGACGCCGTACATCGCGACGGCATCCCTCGACGAGCGCCTCACGCAGCGCGGCTATCGCTACTTCTTCCGCGTCTCGAGCCTCCGGCCGTACGTCGAGGCCACCGTCGGGCTCGTCCGCGACGTCATCCGGCCGGCCCGCGTCGCCATCCTCTACTCCTCCACCCCCGGCGCCAGCCAGCTCGCCGTGCGGCAGCGCGAGGCCCTGACGGTGGCGGCCATCCAGATCCCGGTATTCGAGCCGTTCTCCCCGGGCCTCTCGGATTTCACCCCGCTCCTCGGCCGAGTGCGTGACCGCGACGCGGAGGTGCTGCTCTCCGACGCCTTCTTCGCGGACCACCTCCTCATCGTCCGCCAGCTCGCCCAGAGCGGCATTCGCGTCCGAAGCTTCCTCGGGGCATTCGGCCTCGAGTTCCCGGCCGTCATCCGGGAGCTGGGGCCCGCGGCCGAGGGGCTCCTGGGGACCACGGCCTGGCAGCCCGGCGTGTTCGTCCCCGCCGCCGAGGCCGAGTCGCGCGCCTTCGTCCAGGCGTACCGCGCGCGCTTCGGTCAGGAGCCCGCACCGCTCAGCATGCACGGCTACGCGGCGGTGCAAGCGCTTCTCGCCGCGATGAGCGCGGTGGCGCGTGGCGGTCAGGCGCCCGCCGGCGACCCGCTCCGGGAGGCGCTCGCCCGGGTGGACCTCGAGACGCCGCTGGGCCGGGTCAAGTTCGACTCGCACGGCGACCCGCTCTTCTACGAGCGGGTCATCGTCCAGATCCAGGGCGGGCGCCACGTCGTGGTCTATCCTCCTGGCGTGGCGACGGCGCGCCTCGTCTACCCGCGCCCGTAGGTCGGCGGCGGGAGAGGGCCGAGGGCGGCGATCGTGTCGCTGACGACGCTCGCGCAAGCCGTCCTCGCCGGCCTCGCCAACGGCGCGTTCTACGCCTTTCTCGCCCTCTCCTTCACGGTGATCTTCGCCCTCACGCGCGCGCTCAACCTCGCGCACGGCGAGCTGGTGGTGCTGGGGGGATACCTCGGCTACACGGCCGGGCGGGCGTGGTCGCTGCCGCCGGTCCTCCTGGCACCGCTGGCGGCGTTGGCCCTGATCCCGGTGGGGCTCCTCTGGCGCGCGCTCATCGCCCGCATCCGCGGGCCGGTCGAGCTGAACAGCCTCGTCCTGACGTTCGGCCTGTCACTCACCCTGCAGAACGTGATGCTCCTGACGTGGTCGGCGGACTATCGGCTGATCGGCACCCGGACCCCAACCGCGCCGCTCCTCCTGGGACTCTCCCGGGAGCGCGCCGCTGCCGCCGCGATCGGGCTCGTCACCATTCTGGCGCTTCAGCTATGCCTCAGGCGCACACGGTGGGGCACGGCGGTGCGCGCCACGAGCCTGGACGCCGTGACCGCCGCCCTCATGGGCGTGAACACGGATCGGGTCGGCGTGGCGAGCTTCGCCGCGGCGGCGGCGATCGCCGGGGCGGGGGGCGTGTTCTTCGGAGCCTCCCACTACCTCCACCCCGGGGTGGGCGTCGAGCTCACGCTCCTCGCCCTCACCGTGGCGATCTTCGGCAGCGCCTTCAGTCGAGCCGGGCCGCTCGGGGGCCTCCTGCTCGGCGGCCTCGCGATCGGGCTCCTCGAGTCGCTGACGCTCGCCTGGGCGGGACCGCGCTGGCGCGAGCTGATGGTGATCGGGCTGCTCCTCGGCGTCCTCCTGGCCCGTCGTCGGGGCCTGGACCCGGGGCCAGGCCGATGACGAAGCTCGTCGCCGCGGCGGCGCTCCTCGGGGCGCTCGCCCTCCCCCCCCTCATCGGCTTCCACCCGTACTACCTCTACCTGCTCGGCACGGCCTTCCTCTGGGCCACCCTGGCGACCGCGTGGAACCTGCTCGCGCTCGCGGGTCAGATCTCGTTCGGCCACGCCGTCTACTTCGGCGCCGGCGCCTATGCGAGCGCGCTCCTCGCGCAGGCGGCGGGATGGAACCCGTGGCTCGGCGTCGTCGCGGCCGCCGGCGTCGGCGCCGCCCTCGCCGTGCCCATCGGGCTCACCGCCCATCGCCTGGGCGGGGCCTACCTCGCGCTGGCCACGTTCGCCTACGCGGAGGGCTGGCGCGCGATCGCCCTCAACTGGACCGGCCTCACGGGCGGCAGCGCCGTACTCATCGGGATCCCCGCGCTCCCGCCACTCCCCGTGGGGCTCCCGCTCGAGTTCACGCGGGAGCGGGCGGGGGGCTACTACCTGGCCCTGGCCCTCACGATTCTGAGCCTCCTCGCCGTGGGCAACCTGCTCCGGACGCGGGTGGGAAGAGCGTGGATCGCCATCCGCGACAACGACATCGCCGCCGAGGCCATGGGCGTCAACGTCGTCTA
>CAZDYT010000703.1:0-2578 GCA_964509395.1 uncultured bacterium | reverse complement strand
CTGCGTGCCGACCGACGCCAGGAGTGCGATCAAATCCTCCGACGCCTCCACGCGCTGGCGGCTGCCGACCGTCAGGGCGCCGTAGACTCGGCCGTGCGCCAGCAAGAGCGTCGAGGCCAGGGTGCGAAAGCCAGCCGCCCGGATCGCGGCCGCCCCTCGAGGGATGGCGTCTGCCGGATACGCCTCGATGGCCACGACCACGGGACGCCGCTCTTTGACGGCGAGGCCTGCCACGCCCGCGCCCACGGGGATCGTCTCCAGCTCGGCCTGCACCGCCGGGGGGAGCCCGTGGGCGTAGAAGAGTCTCAGGGCTTGCCCTCGCTCGTCCAGGAGGAACGCTGCCGCCGCATCGAACCCGAGCAGAGGCACGACCTGTTCCGCCGCGATGCGGGCGATGTCCTCGGTGCGGAGCGCTTGGGCGAGCGCCCGGTCGAGCGCGTAGAGGACTTCCAACTCCCGCTGTCGCCGGGTGATGGCGTCGGCCATCTCGTCGAAGGCGCGCGCCAGCTGGCCCAGCTCGCCGTTCCGGTGGGGCAGCCCGGTGCGCGCGCTCAAGTCCCCGGCCCCCAGCCGCGTCGCCGCACGCACGAGGGCCTGCACCCGGCGCAGGATGAACACGTCACCGGCGACCCATGCGGCGACCAGCGCCAACCCGGCGACCAGCGCCAGCGCGGCGAGGTTGCGGGCCAGGAGACGGTTGGCCTCGGCGACGGCGGCCCGCTCGGGGATGCTGACGGTCAGGAAGGCGGCCCCGGCTTCCGACGCTCCACGCAACCGTGTGAATGCCACGAGCGACGGGGGGCCCTGCAGGATGGTCCCCTTGACGACGCCCTCGCGCCCCGTCTGAACGGCCTGGAAGAGCGATCCGGCCGACAGCGACCGGCCGACCCATCGCTCTGGGTCGGGGGATGCGACGAGAATCGTGCCGGTGCGGTCCGCGACGGTCAGCCTCCCCTCTGGGGGCAGCCGCGCGCTGGCCGCGAGCTGGTTGAGCCAGCCCAAGTCGAGCGCGGCGAAGACGACGGCCCGCACCGCTCCCGTCCCGTCCACGACGGGATAGCCGAAGTTCACGGTCGCGACGCCCGTGATGCGGCCGACCTGATAGTCGCCGACGGCGAACTCCCGCGCGTCGCGGGCGTGGCGGAAGTACGGCCGGTCCGCCAGGCTCACGGGGCCGGGGAGCGGGAGGGCACTGCAGAACACCGTGCCGTCCGGCGCGATCGCGCCCAGGTTCGCATAGCGGCGGTCTTGCTGGTGCAGGCTGGCGAAGAGCGCCGCGCATCCCGCCGAATCGCTCGCGCGCACTGCCGGCAGCTGCGCGAGGGCGACGAGGAGCTGGCGCGCGCCTTCGATGAGTCGCTCGTGCTCCGCGGCGGCGATCCGCGTCAGCCGCAGGGCGTCCTCTTCGACGGCCCGAACGGCCAGCGCGCGGCGCTCCACGCCGGTGTAGAGAATCAGCGCGAACGCCGGAAGAACGGCGAGAAGCACCAGCAACAGGAGTCGGGTGCGCAGACTTGCCAGCCGTACCGGGGCGCGCTCCGTCCCGCTCGTGCGCGTCTCCGCCTCGTCCGGACGAGGGGCCCGGGCGGGGCCGGCATCCGCCGCCGTCCTCATCGAAGGCGCTCCATCAGGGCTCCGGGTGTGCGCGCGTAGAGCGGTCTCGACACCGCTTCTATAGCACGCCCCGGGGCTCGGTCAGTGCTTTTGTTTCATCGGTCCCGAATGACCCGGCCCGGCCCATTGACCTGACCCCCACGGCTCGCACCCCCTGGACCCCGGGATGGCGACGCTTCCCCTGGCCGCCGAGCGGTGTGGGCCGGTGATCGCGCGGGCGGCGGAGCTCTTCCAGGAGCTCCGGGCGATCGGCGTGCCGATCGCCCACGTGGTGACCGAGTACCGGGAGCCCGGGCACCGAGATCATCCCGGCCCTGTGGGCGGAGGGGGACCTGATCGTGCGGGGCAAGAAGCGCTACAGCGCCTTCTTCGCCACCGACCTCCCGTTTCTCCTGCGCCGGCTCGGGGCCGCCACCCTGATCCTGGCCGGCATCAACACCACCACCTGCATCCTCTGCACGGCCTTCGAGGGCACCAACCGCGACTTCCGCGTGGTGGTCGCCGCGGACGCCGTGGATGCCGTGGACGGGGAGGAGATGCACCGCTTCGCTCTCAGGCTCATGGGCGCCGCGGTCGGCTGGGTCTGGAGCAACGAGGAGATCCTCAAGGCCCTCCGGCGCTGACCGCCGGCGCGCTGCCGATGCCGGGTGCTGCGTTTCGCGGACGCGCGCTGCCCACCCCGGTTGCGCCGCGCTCGCGAGGAGTAGAATGAAGGGGAGCAGGCTCCGCCATGCCGAGAACACCCCCTCCAGCTCCGCTCCACCGTCGGCTACCTGTCGATCCTCGACCGCGACGGCAGCCCGGACGCGACCCTCGAGCCCAAGCGCGTAGCGTGGTGGCGGCCGGGCGCGAGACCCTTACCTTCTGACGGCCACGTCATGCCACGGTCGCGTGCGGTCCTCCTCGTCGTCGCCGTCCTGCTCGTCGCCGGCCTCGCGCTCCTATCCAAGCTCACGGGGTTCCT
>CAZDYT010000702.1:0-2586 GCA_964509395.1 uncultured bacterium | reverse complement strand
GGTGTTCCGCTCCGAACGCCAGCTTTGCCGGCGCAACCCCTCCTGGGGGGAGGTCCGGAAGGGGGGCGGAGCCCCCCTCCGGGTGTCCTAGAGCCGGACGAGGGTGGCGGACCGGATGTTCGGGAGCGCGCGGAGCTCGGCGAGGACGTGGTCGGGCACGGCGCCGTCGAGGTTCAGGATCGACACGGCCCGCCCCCCCGGCCGCTCGCGGCCGAGCTGCATCCCCGCGATGTTGATCCCGCGGGTCCCGAAGAGCGTCCCGATCCGGCCGATGACTCCCGGCACGTCGTCGTTCGTGAAGACGACCATCCAGCCCGAGGGGTGGGCCTCCAGGCGGTAGCCGTCCACCTGGACGATCCGCGGATCCTTCCGATGGAAGAGCGTCCCCGCAACCTGCCACGTGCCCCGGTCGGTCCGGAGCTCGGCCGCGAGCAGGCTCGCGAAGTCCTCGCTGACCGGCGTCTTCGACTCGACGACGCGGAGCCCGCGCTGCCGGGCGAGGTAGGGGGCGTTCACGTCGGTCACGTTCTCCTCGAGGATGACGGCGAGGAGCCCCCGGAGGAAGGTGACCGTCAGCGGCTGGAGCGACTGGGCGGCGACCTCGCCAGCGTAGTGGAGCCGCGCCTCGGTCATCCGCCCCTGGGCGACCTGCCCGAGGAACGAGCCGAGCTTCGCCGCCAGCGTGAGGTACGGGGCGAGCTCCCGCAGGACCTCGGGGTCCACGCTCGGAGCGTTCACGGCGTTCCGGACGATCCCGCGCAGGAGAAGATCGGCGACCTGCTGGGCGATGGCGACGGCGACGGAGGTCTGGGCCTCCTCGGTCGAGGCCCCGAGGTGCGGTGTCACGACCACCGCGTCGAGGTCCAGGAGGGGCGACCCCCACGGGGGCTCCTGCTCGAAGACGTCGAGCGCGGCCGCCGCGACCTTCCCGGCCTGGACCGCCGCGGCGAGGGCGGCCTCGTCCACGATCCCGCCCCGCGCGCAGTCGACGATGCGGACGCCGTCCTTCATCTTGGCGAGCTCCGCAGAGCCGATGAGGCCGCGGGTCTCCTTCGTGAGCGGCACGTGGAGCGTGATGAAGTCGGCGCGCCGGTAGAGGGTGTCGAGGTCCACCAGCTCGACCCCGAGCCGCTGGGCGACCTCCTCGGTGAGGTACGGATCGTAGGCGATCACCGTCATCGCGAAGCCTTGCGCCCGGCGCGCCACCTCGGCGCCGATGCGACCGAGCCCGACGATGCCCAGCGTCTTCCCATACACCTCGGCGCCCAGGAAGCGCTCGCGCTCCCACTTCCCGCCCTTGAGGTGCGCGTGCGCCTGCGGGAGCTTGCGCGTCATCGCGAGGAGAAGCGCCATGGTGTGCTCGGCCGCCGCGATCGTGTTCCCGCCCGGCGTGTTCATGCACACGATCCCGCGGCGGGTTGCGGCCTCCACGTCCACGTTGTCGAGCCCGACCCCCGCGCGGCCGATGACCTCGAGCTCCCGGGCCGCCTCGAGCACCTCCCCCGTGACCTTGGTCGCGCTCCGGACGACGAGACCCGCGTAGGGCGCGATCCGGCGCGCCAGCTCGTCCGGAGACAGCGTCGGGGTGACGTCCACCTCGAGCCCCTCCGACCGGAGGAACTCGACTCCCACGTCCTGGAGGGAATCGGTCACGAGGACGCGCTTTTTCCTCGGAGGGGCCGTGTCGCTCACGAGTCCTTGGCCAGGAGCCGCTGGGCCGCGGCGAGACCCGCGCCGAACTCCACCGGCACGCCGAGCCCCGCCAGCACGCGCTCAAGCGCCGCGAGACCCACGAGGACGTCGTACTCGCCGACGTAACCGAGGTGGGCCAGGCGGAAGATCCGCCCCTTCATCTCGCCCTGGCCGCCGGCGATCGTGATGTTGTGCTCCTCGCCGTAGGCCCGCACGACCGCCTCGCCGTCCACGCCGGGCGGGGCGGTGACCGCGGTCACCGCGGGGCTCGCGGTCGCCCGCGGGAACAGGGTGAGCCCGAGGGCCTCGACGCCGGCCCGCATCGCGCGGGCCAGCCGGTCGTGACGGCGATAGACCTGCGGCAGGCCCTCCGTCTTGAGGAGCCCGATGGCGACATCCAGCCCCATGAGGAGCGAGACCGCCGGCGTGAACTGCGCCTGCCGCTTCGCCTGCCACCGCCGCTCGGTCCGGAGGTCCCAGTAGAACTTCGGGAGCCGCGCCGACTCGGCCGCGTGCCAGGCGCGGTCGCTCAGCGTGATGAAGCCGAGGCCCGGGGGACACATGAGTCCCTTCTGGGAGCCGGCAACGACCACGTCGACGCCCCAGGCGTCCATGGGGCACGGGAGGGCGCCGAACGAGGAGACCGTGTCCACGACCAGGAGCGTCTCGGTTCGCCGCGAGAGCGCGGCATACGCCTCGATGTCCTGGAGGACGCCCGTCGAGGTCTCGCTCTGGGTCGCGAAGAGGGCTTTCGCACCGGGATGCGCGTTGAGCGCCGCCACCACCCGGTCCGGCGGCACGGTCTCGCCGTAGGGCGCGTCGAGTGCGTGCACCTGGACCCCGAACGCTGCGCAGATCTCTCCCCACCGCCCGCCGAACTTTCCGCACCGAATG
>CAZDYT010000701.1:0-2586 GCA_964509395.1 uncultured bacterium | reverse complement strand
CTGGACGGACTCCCGGGTGGCGATGATCGACCTCCAGTACCACGACATCCGGCCCAGCAAGGGGCTCTACTACAAGCTGGAGGAATCCGATGCCGTCGAGCGGATCGCCACCGACGACGAGATCACCAAGGCCATCCACGACCCGCCGAAGGACACCCGCGCCTACTTCCGGGGGATGTGTCTCCAGCGGTACTCGGAGGACATCGTGTCGGCTTCCTGGGACTCGATCATCTTCGACCTGAAGGAAGGCCCCCTGAAGAAGATCTTCATGCTCGAGCCGCTCCGGGGCACGGAAGCGTTCGTCCGCCAGCTCCTCGAAGAGTCCCCGACCGCCCGGGACCTGCTGCGGAACATCTCGAAGCCCAGCGTGGTATAGCATCGGGCCCGCCTCCCCCCGGGGAGACGCTGTAGGGGCCTCGGGCGAGGTCATGGCCAACGTGGGCGCCTGGAGAGCGACTCCGGGAGGCGGCCTCCTGCTATAATGCGAGCCGGGGACCCCCACACATGCACGATCGGTGGCAGGCGCTGTTCGGCAACTACCTGAGCACGAGCTTCGTGGACCTTCTGCGAACGCATGCCCCCGAGGCCTTGCCGCCGGCTGCGGTCCGTGGGCTGGCGCAAGGGGCGGGCGAGGCGCCGGGACGGACGGGCGTGCCGGTCGGCACCACGATCCTCGCGCTCCGGTACGCCGAGGGCGTCATCGTCGCGGGCGACCGCCAGGCGACCGAGGGATTCCAGGTCGCGCACCGCCGGATCGAGAAGGTCTACAAGGCTGACGAGCACTCCGCGATCGCCATCGCCGGGGTCGCGGGGCCGTCGATGGAGATGGCGCGCCTGTTCCAGACCGAGCTCGAGCACTACGAGAAGGTCGAGGGCGAGGGCCTCTCGCTCGAGGGGAAGGCGAACAAGCTCGCCCAGATGATCCGGATGAACCTCCCCGCCGCGATGCAGGGACTGGTGGTCGTCCCGATCTTCGCCGGCTTCGACCTCAAGCGCGAGGAGGGGCGGATTTTCAAATACGACCTCACCGGCGGCCGGTACGAGGAGACCGACTACTACGCGACCGGCTCCGGCGGCAAGGACGCGCGGGATACCCTGAAGAAGCTCCACCGGCCCGGCTGCTCGCGAACCGAGGGGCTCCGCATGACCGTCGAGGCGCTCGTCGACGCGGCCGAGGAGGACGTGGGGACCGGGGGGCCGGATCCGATCCACGGGATCTACCCCTCCGTCAAGATCATCACCCGCGCCGGTTTCGAGGAGGTCCCGGAGGCCGACGTCCGCGAGCACTGCGACGCGGTGCTCGCGGCCCGCCGCGAGGCCAATGCCCGCGCAATCGGCCGGGGACAGGTCGGGTAGCGCCGATGCCCCTCCCCTACTACGTCTCGCCCGAGCAGATGATGAAGGACAAGGCCGAGTACGCCCGCAAGGGCATCGCTCGGGGCCGGTCGATGATCGCGCTGGAGTACCGGGACGGCATCCTGCTCCTCGCGGAGAATCCCTCCACCCTGCTCCACAAGATTTCGGAGATCTACGACCGGATCGCGTTCGCCGGGGTCGGCAAGTACAACGAGTTCGAGAACCTTCGGATCGCCGGCGTCCGGCACGCGGACGTCAAGGGGTACTCGTACCACCGGGAGGACGTCACCGCCAAAGCCCTCGCCAACGCGTACTCGCAGGCGCTCGGGAACATCTTCACCGAAGGCATCAAGCCCTTCGAGGTGGAGGTGCTCGTCGTGGAGGTCGGGGAGGGGCCGAACGGGAAGAACGAGATGTACCACATCCTCTACGACGGGACGATCGAGGACGAGCCGCACTACGCGGCGATGGGCGGCCAGGCGGAGGAGACCCGGCGCTTCCTGAAGGATCACTACCGCGAGGGCATGACGCTGGCCGAAGCGGTCCAGCTGGGCGTGCGGGCCCTGACGGTCACCCAGAACAAGACGCTGACGGAGCGCGATCTCGAGGTCGCCGTCCTGGACCGGAACCGCGAGCGCCGGAAGTTCCGGCGGATCGCGGACGCCGAGCTGCGACCGCTCCTGGGGCGCGGCGACACGCCGCCAGGCAATGGGGGTCGGGCCACGGATCGCCCGACGACGGGGAAGCCATGAAGCGCCGCATCATGGGACTCGAGAACGAGTACGGGCTGACGTGCACGCTCAACGGGCAGCGGCGGCTTTCCCCCGACAACGTCGCCCGCTACCTCTTCGAGAAGGTGATCCCCGGCGCCCGGAACGCCAACGTCTTCCTGGAGAACGGGGCCCGCCTCTACCTCGACACCGGGTTCCACCCCGAGTACGCCACGCCCGAGTGCGACGACATCATGGACCTCTGCATCCACGACAAGGCGGGGGAGCGGATCGTCGAGGACCTCCTCCACCAGGCCGAGAAGCGGTTGCGCGAGGACGGGATCTCGGGGAACATTCTCCTGTTCAAGAACAACACGGACTCGGCCGGGAACTCGTACGGCTGCCACGAGAACTACCTCGTCTCGCGCGACGTGTCATTCCAGCGGCTGGCCGAGGCCCTGATCCCGTTCTTCGTCACGCGGCAGATCTTCGCGGGCGCCGGCAAGGTCCTCCAGACCCC
>CAZDYT010000700.1:0-2587 GCA_964509395.1 uncultured bacterium | reverse complement strand
CGGTAGAGGTCGGGGTGCCGGGTGCCGCGGGTCCGCTCCGCGAGCCGGCGGAGCCGGGCGGCCGAGTAGTAGCGAGTGTAGCGCTCGCGGGCCGCGGGCTCCGCCTTGGGGTCGAGGAGCAGGTCCCGGTCCTCGGCGACGAAGAGGAATAGGAGCCGGTAGACGAGCCGAAGGAGCTGTCGGTAGTAGTCCTGGGTCGAGAGCGTGCCGGCACGCAGCCGCTCACGGAGCGCGCCGTTGGCCGGATGGGCGAGGAAGCCGCGCCCGAGGGCCGTGATCGCCGCCTCGACCCCGTCCCGCAGGCTGTCGAGGGCGCGCGTCCCCTGCTCGCGCGCCGCGCGGGCCCAGCGCTCGAGCCAGCACTCCTCGGGCTTCTCGCCCTCGACGCGCGACTGGTGGGTGAGGAGCCAGAGAAGGACGAAGTCGGCGTAGACCTCGCCCTCCATCACCGCCTCGAGGTCGAACTCGACGAAGGCCTGGCGGGTGAGGCTCGCGTTGTCCCGCAGGAGGCGCAGCCGGAGCCCGTTTGCGACGAACCCCCACATGTGCTCCGGGCTCCGGGTCAGCAGCTCCTGGACCAGGCCGTGGGGGCTCGTGCGCGCCGCGCCCGCGACCCCGGCGGTCCGGCGGTCCAGGTCCACGCGGACGCCGACCAGGTGGACGGGGGTCTTCTGCCAGAGGTGCGAGACCGGGTAGGCCTTGCCCCCGACCTCGAGCCCGCGGCTCGTCGGGAGCCGCCCGTAGCCGAGCTCCTGGAAGAGGATCAGGAGCCAGCGCTCGCGGGTGAGGGACGTCCCGGGGTCCGTCTCGGGGAGCTTCGCCGCCGCGGCCCGGAACGTCGCCCACGCCGCCGTCAGCCGGTTCCAGGCCCGGGTGATGGCCTCGTTGAGGCGCTCGCCGGCGGCGAGGTGGTAGGCCTCCGGGGTCAGGCCGTCGAGGTGGCGGTCCCCCTCGGCGACGCGGGCGAGAAGGTCGGCGGGGAGGAGGCCGCCCTCGGTCCGGACGGTGGTGAACTGTGTGCGGGTGGCCACTGCGCCGGCGGCTCAGAGGCGATGGGACGGGTCGGGGCGCTCTTCCTGGACGAGCCAGGCAGCGTACTGGAGCGCCTGACGGATGTCCTCTTCCTCGAGGTCGGGGTAGTTTTCCAGCACTTCCTCGACGGACTCGCCGTACGCGACCTGGCTGACGATGACGGAGACCGGAATCCGCATGCTGCGGATGCACGCGCGCCCGCCCATGATCGCCGGGTCGAAGGTGATGCGGTCGAAGGGCATCGGCTCGCGACCCTCCCGCTTCAGGCGGGTCTCCGCGGGCGGGCCCGGGCAGCATCCGCTGAGATCTTCCGCAAGCCGAGCCGGGCGATCAGGGCGTCGACTTTCCGCTGCCGCTCGCGGACGGCACGACTGTTGGGCCCCTTGGCGTACTCGGCGGCCAGTTTCGCGCGCACCCGACGTAGCCACACCAGCGAGGGATACTCCTTGACCCTATTCTTGGACACCAGGGACCTCCAGAGGCGAGACGATGTCGATCATGTGGTAGCCGAGTCTGATGTTGACTGAGTGAACCAGGCGCTTCCGCTCCAGGTTGACCATGTCGCGGTAGTTCCAGGATACCAGGGCGTCCACGCCTCCCACCGTCGCGACGGCCAGGTGCCGGGCATCCATCAGCGACCGACTCCTGAACGATCCGGTCGCCAGGTACGCCTCGACCAGCGCTTCGGACGCCGCGCTCGGCTCGAGGGTGGTCGGACCGATCTCCTCGATGGCCCGCATAAGGTGATCGCGCAGTCTTGTCGGAGCCTGACCAATCTCGACGAGGACCTCCTGACCCACAAACGGTTCAAAGCGGCCCTCTCTGAGTAGGCCCAGCAGCCGCTGTGTCACGCGAACGCGTCCCGGATCCTCCTCATCGAACAGGGCGCCCAAGACCGAGGTGTCGAGGTAGAGGCGATAGATCACCGGGTTGCCGGCCCCAAGGCGGTGGGAACATCGCCCTCATGTCCGATTTCTATCTCCTGTCCGGAGGGCGCGACCCATTTGTTCTGGACGCAGTACTCCGGCTTGCAGCCGAACACCAACGTGGCTTCGACCGCCTTTCGTTGCTTGGTGTCGCCCGGCGCCTCGGCAACGAATAAAGTCTTTCCTGAACCGTGGAGTGCCGCGTCCACCATCCAGCCGGCTCCACCCACATATCTGACCCACAGATCGTCCGACTCCCCAATCCTCAGGATCTTTCCGTCCTTGTCGGCGAGTGCATAGATACACGGACGCCGTCGGAACTCTTCTCGAGCCTTCCGCAATTTGTCAAACCGCTCCCACCTGAGTACCACCCGAGCCATTGGACCCTCCCCGGGCGCTCGCCCATCCGGTGGCCTTAGCCTACCGGGAGGTACACGTAGATGCCAAGCACGTCCACGGGGAGCTGGGCTGTGACCCGGTAGCTGACGCCACGGAGGCCGGCCGCCTCGCGGACGCGCCGGTGGGCGTCCAGCAGGGCCCCGGCCCGCCGGCGGGCCTGCTCCTCGAGACGCTCGCGGAGGCGGTCGAACGCCTCCACGACGGTCCGGACGAACCCCGCGGCCTGCTCG
>CAZDYT010000699.1:0-2589 GCA_964509395.1 uncultured bacterium | reverse complement strand
CTCACCTCGCCTCTCGAGAGTTCGACGTCCCCCGGCCGTCTGCTGGCCGCGACCATCGTCGAGCCGGCGGCGCTCGATGTCAAACCCCGGCCCGTGTCGCCCGACCACGAACGCCGGGTTCCGCCCCGCCCCCGGGCGGGTCCGCAGACACCGGCGCGGGTCCGGTGGGGCCCAAGCGGCACCCGCGCGCGCGCCGAACCCCGGGAAAGCTATTCTCCGGGCGCTGCGACGGGCTGATGGGGGGTCACGAAAGTGGCTTCGAGCTGACTAGGACTCCGCGTGCGACCCGGAGTGCCGCGCCCGAGCGGCCTTATGCCGCCCGGGGGGGTCGCGCGCGGCCCTTCGCGGGCGCGCTCGCGCCGCACCGGCGGGTCGCCCTGAGGCCGACAGGCGCCAGCCGGGCAGGGCGGGCGCCTGTCGGTGAGACGGAGCCGAAGCGGGCCGCGCGTCAGTGCACGGTCGGCCCGGCCGGGCGGGGCGTCGCCTCGAGCATCGCGCCTTCGCGCCGCGCCGCCGTCTCGCCGATCGCCGAGAGCCCGCCGTAGCCCGAGATCTCGAACGCGTACGCCGTCTCCGAGTGCTGCGAGAGATCCAGGCCGGCCAGCTCGTCGTCTTCGGAGACTCGCAGCCCCATGGTGGCGTCGAGGATCTTCAGGATGACGAACGTGCCGGCGAAGGCGAGCACCCAGGAGGCCAGGACTGCGACGACCTGCACCCCGACTTGCCCGGGGTTCCCGTGGAGGAGCCCGTCGCCGCCGTCCGGATTGATGGCTTTCCAGGCGAAGAGCCCCGTCGCCAGGGCCCCCCACGTGCCGCCGATCCCGTGGACTCCGACGACGTCCAGCGAGTCGTCGTAGCCGAGCCGGCTCTTCAGGTTGCACGCGTTGTAGCAGAGGAAGCCCGCCACGGCGCCGATGACGATGGAGGCCAGGGGGCTCACGTAGCCCGAGGCGGGGGTGATGGCCACCAGCCCCGCCACCGCGCCCGAGGCCGCGCCGAGCACGGTGGGCTTCCCGCGCAAGGCCCACTCCGTGAGCATCCATCCGAGCGCGGCGGCGGCCGTCGCGGTGTTGGTCACGACGAAGGCGCTGGTGGCGAGCGCGCCGGCGGAGATCGCGCTCCCTGCGTTGAAGCCGAACCAGCCGAACCAGAGGAGCGCCGCCCCCGTCACCGTCAAGGGCAGGTTGTGGGGCGGCATCGGGGAGTGGCGGTACCCCTTGCGCCGGCCGATGACCAGGGCCGCCGCCAGGGCCGAGATCCCCGAACTGATGTGCACGACCGTGCCGCCCGCGAAGTCGAGCGCCCCCAGCCTCTTGAGCCAGCCGCCGCTTCCCCAGACCCAGTGGGCGAGCGGATCGTAGATGAGCGTGGCCCAGGCCAGGATGAAGACGATGAACGTCGAGAACTTCATCCGTTCGGCGAACGCCCCGGTGATCAGCGCCGGGGTGATCACCGCGAACATGAGCTGGAAGACCATGAACGCCTGGTGCGGGACCGTGGGGCCGTAGTCCGGATTGGGCTGGAGCCCCACTCCTCGGAGGCCGAGCCACTCCAGCCCCCCGACGAGCCCGCTTTTGTCGGGGCCGAAGGCCAGGCTGTACCCCCACAGCACCCACTGGACGGAGATCAGCGCCAGGATGATGAAGCTCTGCATGATCGTCGCCAGGGCGTTCTTCTGCCGCACCATCCCCCCGTAAAAGAGGGCGAGCCCCGGCGCGGTCATGAGGAGGACCAGCGCGGAGGAGGTCAGGAGCCAGGCGGTGTCACCCGAGTCGATCTTGGGCGGCGCGGGCGCCGGCGTCGCCGCCGGGGCGGCCGGGGCCGCGGGGGCTGTTTGCTGCGCGACCGCGGCGCTGGTGATGAGGAGAATGGACAGCGTCAGGAGCAGCCACGCCAAAGGCCGTCGTCGGGTCACCATTCACCCTCCTTTCAAACTTGACTCGGGAATCAGAGGGCCGCCTCGTCGCGCTCGCCGGTCCGGATCCGGACCGCCGTCTCGACGGGCATCACGAAGACCTTGCCGTCACCGATCGAGCCGGTGCGGGCGGAGGCCGTGATCGCATCCACGACCTTGCCGACGACCGCATCGGGCACGACCAGCTCCACCTTGATCTTCGGGAGGAAGTCGATCGTGTACTCCGACCCGCGGTAGAGCTCGGTGTGCCCCTTCTGGCGCCCGAACCCGCGGACCTCGGACACGGTCATCCCGATCACACCCATGTCGGTCAAGGTGTCTTTGACCTCGTCCAGTTTGAAGGGCTTGATGATGGCCTCGATCTTCTTCATCGCGCCTCCCTTGCTCTCCGCGTGACGCACTCGACCGTGCGCACAGTCCATCCCCGCCGGAGCGCGCTCGGCCGGCCGCTTCGCGGACGTCCCGGACTCGGCGCGGGCGTCGCGGCCTCCATCGGGGTTCGCCGGGTCGGAGTGCAACGGAGGTGCCACGCCCGAGGCGGCGGAGCCGGTTCGCGAAAGCCCGCGGAGGCGTTGATTCGAGGGCGAGGGAAGGACGACGGGCCCAGCCCGCCTTGCCCATCCGATGGGCACCTGCTCAAGGAACGCGCAGCCTCGGTGCCCCCGGGGGCCGGG
>CAZDYT010000698.1:0-2596 GCA_964509395.1 uncultured bacterium | reverse complement strand
CTCTCACGAGGTCCTCGAGGAGCGGATTGCGCTCCCTCTCGGCCTTTCCCTCGTCTATGCCTCGCACTGGGCATATCTCTTCGCCAAGTCCAACATGCTCCGCGCCATCAAGGCGGTGTCGAGCGAGCGCGGGCGGGACCCCCGCGAGTACGTCCTGGTCGCCTTCGGCGGGAACGGCCCGCTCTTCGCCACGGCGCTCGCGCGCGCGCTGGAGATCCGGCGGATCGTGGTGCCGCCCGCGCCGGGGCTCTTCTCGGCGTTCGGCCTCCTCTACGCCGAGGTCGAGCACCACTACGTCCGCACGTATCGGCGCGCGGCCCGCCGGATCGACCTCGACGAGCTGAACGGCGCGTGGCGCCAGATGGAGGCGGACGCGCTCGCCCAGCTCACCGCCGACGGCTTCGGCGGCGCCGCGGCGGAGCTCCGGCGGTCGGCCGACCTCCGCTATCACGGCCAGTCGTTCGAGCTGACCGTGCCGGTCCCGGCAGGGCCGCTCGACGCGGCGGCGATCGCGGCGCTCGAGGACGCCTTCGGCCGCGAGCACGAGCGGACCTACGGCCACCGCGCCGGCCCCGCGGAGCCCGTCGAGCTGGTCGCGCTCCGCCTGGTCGCCCACGGGATCCCCGACCGGCCGCGCATCCCCGACCGGATCCAGGCGGACCGCGAGCCGGGCACCGAGCCGCCCGCGGAGCGCCGGGCCTACTTCGGCCCCGACCGGGGCTGGCTCCGGACGCCCGTCCTCCCTCGGGCCGCGCTCGGCGGCGGCCGGCCCGGCCCCTTCATCGTCGAGGAGTACGACGCGACGTGCGTGGTCCCGCCGGCGGCCCGCGCTGCCCTCGACGAGCACGGCAACATCGTGATCGACATCGAGCCCGAGCCGCCCGGGAGGCGGTGAGCCATGACACGCCCCATCGACCCGATCGCCTTCGAGGTGTTCAAGAACGCGCTCTTCTCGATCGCCGACGAGATGGCGCTCACGATCCTGCGCACGGCCTACTCGGGCGTGCTCAAGGACGTCATGGACTACTCGACCGCCTTCTGCGACGGCGACGGGCGCACGGTCGCCCAGGGCCTGACCCTCCCCGCGCACCTCTGCTCCTTCCCCGAGGCCCTGGCCGCGAGGCTCCGGCGCCACGGCGACCGGATGCAGCCCGGCGACGTCTACTGCCTGAACGACCCGTTCGAGGGCGGCATGCACCTCCCCGACGTCTTCGTCCTGCGGCCGATCTTCTACCGGGGCGAGCGGCTCGCCTTCGCCGCGACGGTCTGCCACCACACCGACATGGGCGGCCGCGTCGCGGGATCGAACGCCGCCGACTCGACCGAGATCTACCAAGAGGGGCTCCGCATCCCGCCGCTCCCGCTCTACCTCGCGGGGAAGCCCAACGAGGCGCTCTTCGCCCTGATCGAGAAGAACGTGCGCGTGCCGGTCCGGGTGATCGGCGATCTCCGCGCCCAGCTCGCCGCCTGCCACATCGCCGAGCAGGCATTCCTCGCCCTCGTCGAGCGCCACGGCCCCGAGACGGTCAAGCGCTACATGGCGGAGCTGATCGCCTACACCGAGCGCATGACCCGCGCCGCCCTCCGCCAGCTCCCCGACGGCGAGTGGAGCTTCGAGGACTGGATCGACGACGACGGGATCGACCGCGACCGGCCGATCCCCCTCCGGGTCACGCTCCGCAAGCGCGGCGACACGCTGGTCGCCGACTGGACCGGCTCCTCCCCCCAGGTCAAGGGGGCGATCAACAGCACCCTCTCCTTCACCAAGGCGGCGACGTTCACGGGCGTCAAGTCGGTGCTCCCGCTCGACATCCCGAACAACGAGGGGTTCTTCCGGGCGATCGAGGTGATCGCGCCGCCCGGCACCATCGCCAACGCCGTGCTGCCCGCGGCGTGCGCGGCCCGCGGGCTGACCGGGTTCCGGATGGTGGACTGCTGCTTCGGGGCGCTGGCGATGATGCTCCCCGACCGCGTCGTCGCCGCCTCGGACGGCGGGGCCACCGGGATCTCCATCGGCGGCTACTACGCCGACCGGACGCCGTTCATCCAGGTGGACTTCCTCTCCTCCGCCTGGGGCGGCCGCCCCTGGGCCGACGGGCTCGACGGGAACGCCCACATGTTCGGCAACCTCTCCTCGCAGCCCGCGGAGGTCTGCGAGATCGACCACCCCGTCGAGATCCTCTGCTTCGAGTTCATCCCGGACGTGGGCGGCCCGGGGAAGTACCGCGGGGGCATGAGCCTCCGGCGCGACTACCGCCTCCTCGAGGAGGAGGCCGTTCTCCAGATCCGCGCCGACCGCCGCGCCATCCGCCCCTACGGCCTCTACGGCGGCCAGCCCGGGAAGCCCTCGCGCAACCTCCTCAACCCGGAGACCGAGGCGCGGCTCCTCCCGGCCAAGGAGACGATGACGATGAAGCGCGGCGACGTCCTCCGGCACGAGCAGGCGGGGCCGGGCGGCTGGGGCGATCCGCTCGACCGCGACCCGGCCCGGGTCCTGAAGGACGCGCGGAACGAGCTGGTGAGCCTCGCGGCCGCCCGCCAGGACTACGGCGTCGTCATCGACCCCGAGACCTGGACCGTGGACGAAGCGGCAACC
>CAZDYT010000697.1:0-2605 GCA_964509395.1 uncultured bacterium | reverse complement strand
AGCCCAGGGCCGCTCCGGTCGCCGCGGGGGCCTCAGCCGGGCGAGCCGCTCCAGCTCGTCCCGCAGCGCCCGCCCCACGGGGTGCTCCGGGGCCTCCCGAAGGAGCCCCTCGAGGAATTGCCGGGCCGCCTCCGGGTCCCCACGCCGTTGCGCGACGACCGCCAGGGTGCTGCCTGGAGTCCGCAAGAGCAGCGGCCCCAGAAATCAGATCTCCGTCCCAACGGATGCTCGAAAAAGCGCCGATGCGGTTCCTGACCGGGAGAGGGGCGGCGCGTGGACCTCGCACGCTGAGCCCGCGTCACCTCCCGGGCTCGAGCCGCAGCGGCGCGGACAGGACCACGTTCTGGCCGCGGAAGTACCGGCGGTACGCGGTCCTGGGCGACGCACCGGCGCCGGCCTTGGCCGCCACGAGGACGAAGTGATGGGCGGCCTGGCCGTTGAAGCGGAACCCACCGTCCGGGCCCGTGACGACGGTCCCCCGGGGCTCGAGCGTGGTGAGGGTCCGCTCGTAGAACGTGACGGTCACCCCCGCGGCGGCGGCGCCGTCCACGCCGACGACGCGTCCTACCACGAGCCCGTCGTCGTGGAGCGCCACGTAGACGTTCCAGCCGACGGCGACTGCGGCCATCAGCCCGAAGGTCAGGACGTAGCGGTTACGGAGGAGCCGCTGCATTGGTCCAGGCACGCCGCTCAGCCCTTCGTCGCGCCGGACGTCAGCCCCTGGATGAACCGGCGCTGCTCCAGGAGGAACAGCACGATGCCGGGCGCGAGCACCATGATGCAGAAGGCGTAGAGGGCGCCCGTCGTGTTCTCCAGGTAGCTCAGGAACGTGGAGAGACCGAGCGGGAGCGTCTGCATCTCCTCGTTCCGGATGATGATGAGGGGCCACAGGAAGTTGTTCCACGACCAGATGAACGAGAGGATCACGTTGGTCGCGACGGCGGAGGTGGCCAGCGGCAGCATGATCCGGTCGAGCATCCGCCACTCCGCGAGCCCATCGATCCGGGCCGCGTCCAGAAGCGAGCGAGGGACCGCGTCGAAGCTCGCCTTGAAGACGAAGATACCGACGATGGTCGAGCAGAGCGGGAGCGCCAGGCCGAGGTGGCTGTTGAGGAGACCCAGCTCCTTGGTGATCAGGTACGCCGGCACGATGGTCGCCTGGAACGGGATCATCATGCAGGACAGGAGCACCAGCACGATGACGCGCTTGCCCTGGAAGCGCTGGGTCAGCGCGAACCCCGCCATCGCGTTGAGGACGATGTTGGCCGCGACGACCACGAGCGAGACGATCACGCTGTTCAGGAAGAAGCGCACGAACGGGATGTAGTACCAGACGTCGACGTAATAGAACAGGTGAGGCGCCCGCGGGACGAGCGCGGGCGGATACGCGAAGATGTTCTCCCCCGTGAGGCTCGTCTTCAGCACCCAGTAGAACGGCACGAGCATCGCGATGGCGACGACGCCGAGCGCCAGGTGGACGGGCCACGCCCGAGGCGTGCGCATCGCCCCTACTCCGTCGCTTCGACGGCGCCCGCCTCGCCGCCCGATAGCCGGTTGGCGAGCCACGTCAGCGAGAGGAGAAACAGGAACAGCACGACGGTGAGCGCGGCCGCGTAATCGAGCTTACTGAGGGAAAAGGCCACCCGGTAGATGTACGTGATCAGAAGCTCCGTGCTGTAGTTCGGCCCCCCGCGGGTCATCACGTAGATGAGGTCGAAGCTCGTGAACGAGCTGATGATCCCGATGATCAGACAGAGGAAGATCGAGGGCCGCAGCAGCGGCAGCGTGATGCGCCCGAACCGCTGGCGGTCGCTGGCGCCGTCGATCGCCGCCGCCTCGTGGAGCTCCTGGGGGATATTCTGGAGGCCCGCCAGGAGGATGATCATGAAGAAGCCCACGATTTGCCAGATGGCCGCCACGATCACGGCCGGCATCGCCCAGTCTGCGGACTCGAGGAACGGGATCCCCTTGCCGATCACCCCGAGCCAGATCAGCACGTAGTTGATCAAGCCGACCTTCTCGTCGTAAAGCCATCGCCAGATGATCCCGACCGCGACGGTCATGAGGGGATAGGAGAGGAACACGGCCGCGCGGTAGAGGGCCCGCCCGCGGATCGGGGAGTTCACCAGGAGCGCGATGCCGAGGGCCAGCCCGATCGCGAGCGGCGAGCTGGACATGAAGACGATCGTGTTCCAGAGACTCTTCCAGAACACGTCGTCGTAGATGAGCATCTCCTCGTAGTGGAAGAGACCCGCCCACTCGGCGGGCTTGAACGGCGACCACTTCTGGAATGAGAGGACGCCGTTCCAGGCCAGCGGGATGATCCGGTAGAGGACAAACACGGCGAGCGAGGGCGCGAGGAACCCCCAGATCAGGAGTCCCTCGCGCCACCGTCTGGTGCGGATGCCGTTGTCCTCCCTAGCTCGGATTATGCAGCACGCGGCCGAGCCTCACGGCCGCGCGGGGCCTGCCGCGGCGAACCGCCCCACGGTGCTCGCTCCCGCACGCACGCGAGCTGCGCAACGCGTGTGTCCAGGCAAGCAAACGCCCGCGGCGTGTCGCGGTGCGCTCCGCGCCGCGGGGCGCCCCGTTCGCCGCGTCACCC
>CAZDYT010000696.1:0-2606 GCA_964509395.1 uncultured bacterium | reverse complement strand
CCTGGACGCGGTGAAGCGGCTCCTGCTGCGGGAGAGCCAGGTGCAGCCGCTGCTGGTCGTCGTCGAAGACCTCCACTGGATCGACGGGGAGACCCAGACTCTCCTGGACAGCCTTGTCGAAAGCGTGCCGACCGCCCGCCTGGTGCTGCTCATCAGCTACCGGCCCGAGTACGAGCATCGGTGGAGCAACAAGACGTACTATACGCAGCTCCGGCTCGACCCGCTCCCGCCCGAAAGCGCCGACGATCTCCTGGAAGCCCTGCTCGGCAACGACGCCAGTCTCCGACCGGTCAAGGCGCTCTTGATCGCGCGGACGGAGGGCAATCCGTTCTTCCTCGAAGAGAGCGTCGGGACCCTCGTCGAAACCGGGCACCTCTCCGGCGAGCGCGGCGCCTACAAGATGACGAAGGCACCGGGCAGTATCCGCGTCCCGCCGACCGTTCAAGCCGTCCTGGCCGCCCGGATCGATCGGCTCGCCGCGGAGGAGAAAACTCTGCTCGAGTCCGCGTCTGCGATCGGCAAGGACGTGCCCTTTGCCCTACTCGAGGCTGTCGCGGATCTGCCGGACGAGCGGCTTCGCGGAGCGTTGGCCGCCCTGCAGCGCGCCGAGCTCTTGTACGAAACCGCCCTGTTCCCCGACCCCGAGTACACCTTCAAGCACGCGCTGACCCACGAGGTAGCCTACGGGAGTCTCCTGCACGAGCGCCGACGAGCGCTCCATGCTCGACTCGTCGAGGCCATCGAGCGTGTCTACGCCGACCGGGTCGGCGAGCACGTCGAGCTTCTGGCCCACCACGCGCTCCGAGGCGAGGCGTGGCCAGGCGCCGTCGGGTACCTCCGCCAGGCCGCGGCCAAGGCGATTGCACGGGGGGTCTACCGGGAAGCGGCCGGCTACCTCGAGCAGGCCCTGGAGGCGCTCGGTCACGTGCCCGAGACTGCACAGACGCGAGAGACGGCGATCGACGTGCGCCTCGACCTGCGGGTGGCGCTCCTCCCGCTCGGACAGGTGGAGGCCATCGTCCGCTACCTGCGGGAAGCTGAGGCCTTGGCCACCCAGCTGGACGATCCGAGGCGCCTCGGATGGATCTGGACGTATCTCTGTACGAACCTCTGGCTCACCGGGGATACTCCGGAGGCACTGGCCGTCGGCGAGCGCGCCCTCGGGCTAGCCGAGAGACGCGACGAGTTCCCGCTCACGATCGCCGCGAGCTACTACCTGGGCATAGCCTGCCTCGATTCGGGGAGCTGGCGCCGGGCGGCGGGACTCTTCGAGAAGATCGTGCGCTCCCTCCGGGAGGATCCCAGTCGCGACCGGTTCGGCCTCGTAGGGTCGCCGGCCATCCAGTCACGGGCGTTTCTCGCCTGGTCGCTGGCCGAGCGCGGCCTGTTCGGCGAGGCTCGCGGACAGGCGCAAGAGGCCGCTCGGCTCGCCGAGCGCCAGAACCACGCTTGGAACATCATCGTAGCGCGCTGCTGGGGTCTCGGTCACGTGTGCGCGCTTCAGGGACACCTGGACGACGCCGCGGCTCATCTCGAGAGCGCCGCCACGCTCGCGGACGAGCGGGGGATCTCCATCTTGCGCGCCCCGGTACGGGCCACTCTCGGAGTCCTCTATGCGCGGGCCGGCCGCCCCGCGGAGGGTCTGTCGCTGCTGGAGGATGCCTGGGCCGCCTACAAGTCGGCGGGCTCGGGGATATTCTCCGCCCTCGCAGCGGTCCAGCTCGCCGAGGCGCGCCTGTTGGGGGGCCAGATCGACCAGGCGCGAGTGGCTGCCGAGGGAGCCCTGGAGCGCTGCCGTCGGTCGGCCCAGCGCGGCTTCCAGGCTTATGCGCTGCACCTCCAGGGCGAGATTGCCGCCCACCGCGCCGCCGACAAGGTCGAGGAAGCCGACAGCTACTACCGGCAGGCTCTGGGTCTGGCGAGCGAGCTCGGGATGCGCCCCCTCGTCGCCCACTGCCACCTCGGCCTCGGCAAGCTCTCCCGCCGCACCGGCGACTTGGTGAAGGCCCAGGAGCACCTCACCACCGCCGCCACGATGTATCGCGAAATGGACATGGGCTTCTGGCTGGAACAAGCCGAAGCGGAGCGACGAGCGTCAGGCTGATGCGCTGCCCACGGTGCGACTTCGACAACCGTGAGGGCACCCGCTTCTGTGAGGAGTGCGGCGGGAAGCTCGAACAGGCTTGCCCGGCGTGTGGCGCGGCAGTTCCGTCCGGGCGGAAGTTCTGCGGCGGCTGCGGTCAGCCCCTCCTCTCCTCCGCCTCGTCAGGCCGCACGCGCGCCGTCGGGTCGCCCGAATCCTACACACCCCGCCATCTCGCGGAGAAGATCCTCACGTCCAAGAGCGCCCTGGAAGGGGAGCGCAAGCAGGTCACGGTCCTGTTCGCGGACCTCAAGGGCTCGATGGAGCTGCTGGCTGATCGGGATCCCGAGGAGGCGCGCAAGCTGCTCGACCCGGTCCTCGAACGGATGATGGAGGCGGTCCATCGCTACGAGGGCACGGTCAATCAGGTGATGGGCGACGGGATCATGGCGCTGTTCGGCGCGCCGGTCGCCCACGAGGACCACGCGGTGCGGGCCTGCTACGCGGCCCACGATATGCAGGC
>CAZDYT010000695.1:0-2628 GCA_964509395.1 uncultured bacterium | reverse complement strand
GGTCGCTCACGCGACGCGAAGCCGGCTCAGGGCCTCCGTGTTCAGCTCGACGCCGAGCCCCGGCGCGGTCGGGACGCCGACGGCGCCGCCGATCAGCTCGAAGGGGCGCGTGACGAGCTCCCGGCTGAGGGGATCCCGCGACGTGTTGAACTCGAGGAAGGTCTCCCCGGGGACGAAGGCGGCGAAGTGCAGGGTGGCGGCCGTCAGAATGTCCGAGCCCCACGCGTGCGCGCACACCATGATGTTCCGCTCCTGGGCGTAATGGGCCACCCTCCGGGCCACCGTGAGGCCACCACAGCGGGACATGTCGGGCTGCAGGACGTCGACCCCGCCCTGCTCGGCGAGCTGGCGGAAGCCCCAGATCGTGCTCTCAGCCTCGCCGGCGGCGATCTTCGTGGTCACGGCTTCGCTCAGCCGCCGATAGCTGTCGTAGTCCTCGGGGAAGCACGGCTCCTCGACCCAGTAGGGCCGAAAGGCCTCGAGGCTCCGGACGAGGCCGATGGCCTCCTTGGCCGTGCGGCGGCGCCGCCAGCCGGCGTCCACCATGAGCTCGGGGTCGTCCCCGAGCCCCTCTCGGGCGGCTTCGACCAAGGCGACGTCGCGCCGGCGGTCCTCACCGAAGACGCCCCAACCGAACTTGACGGCGGTGAAGCCGCCCTCGACGTACGCTCGGGCCGCCTCGCGGACCGCCGCCGGGGACGTCCGGAAAAGGGTGCTGGCGTAGGCGCGAACCGCCTCGCGGCGCCGGCCGCCGAGGAGGACGGCCACCGGGAGGCCGGTGGCCTTCCCGAGGATGTCCCAGCACGCGATGTCGATCCCGCTGATGGCCTGAAGGGCGGCGCCGCGGCGGCCGAAGTAGAAGGACCCGACGAAGAGGCGATCCCACAGGGGTTCGACCTGGAGCGGGTCCTGGCCGATGGCGAGGGCCCGGAGCCCCGAGAACATTCCCGACGCCTCTCCCGGGGCGCCTACGATCGCGGCGGCTACGTGGGGCTGCGTCTCGACCTGCGCGATGCCGGTGAGCCCCTCGTCGGTGTGGACGATGAAGACGCAGGTGTACTTGGGCCCGTGGGACTCGCCGCCGGCGGTGAGCCCGTAGTCGCCGGGCGCCGCCAGCACGACGACCTCCACGTCGCGGATCTTCATGCCGGTTCCCTGCTATACTACCGCCCGCCGCGATCCGAGTACAGAGGACGGCGCCGGCGTGTGAACCGGCGGGGCCTGGAACGGGGAGTGGAAAAAGGGGGGGCCGTCATGAACTGGCTGAGCTCGTTGCGGAACCGACCGATCAATCTCCCTTCGCGCCGTGGACGCGCCGCGCGCGCCACTCTGGCGCTGATCGCCGCCGCCCTGGTGGCCGCTGCCGCGGCACCGGCGCTCGCCGACATCGTCCTCGGCGGCGTGGGACCGCTCTCCCAACCGGGGGACGTCGCCGGCGGCATCGAGATGAAGTGGGCCATGGAGCAGGCCGTCGCCGACCTCAACGCGAAGGGCGGCGTCCTCGGCCAGAAGTTGCGGCTGATCTTCTACGATACCCAGAACAAGCCCGACGTCTGCGCGGCGATCGCGAAGCGGCTCGTCCAGGAGGACAAGGTGGTGGCCGTGGTCGGGGAGTTCCACTCCGGGTGCGCCCTGGCCCAGATCCCGACCTACAACAAGGCCGGCACTCCGGTCGTCTTCTCGGAGACCTACAACGACAAGGTCACCGCCGGCGATCCGGCCGATCCGAACCTGCCGCCGAACCCGCCGACGGTGTTCCGCATCGCGCCGACGTCGACTTACTACTCGAATTTCATCGCGGATTGGATCGTGAGCGGCCTGAAGGCCAAGAAGGTCGTCCACATCGTGGACACGACCGACTACGGGGTCGGCGCGGCCAGCGCGATGAAGGAGGCGCTCGGCAAGGCCGGGGTCCGCCTGGCCCAGGTCTCGGTGGAGCTGGCGCAGCCCGACTATGCGTCCATTCTGTCGCGCTTGAAGACCGAGCACCCCGATGCCGACGTGGTCTACAACGACGTATCGGAAACGGCCACGGCCTACGTGGTGATGCAGAACGGGATCGATGTCGGGCTCTGGAACGATCGCAACGTCTGCGTCGGGAACCCCGCGATGCGCGACGCCCAGAGCTTCTGGCGGGCAGTGCCGGGAGGCGTGGGCTGCGTGTTCCAGCTCGTGGGACTCACGATTCCCCAGTACAACGATCTCGCGAAGTCGCTCGACCAGCGGGCGCGGGCGGCGCTCGGGCACGAGGCCCGCAACTACGCGTTCGAGGCCTACGACTCGGTCCTCCTCGTCACCGACGCCATCCGGCGCGCGGGCACGACCGACGCCAAGGCGATCGTGCGCGCGCTCGAGCAGACCTCGATGGTCGGAACCCAGGGCCGGTATGCCTTCCCGTACAACTCGCAGAGCCCGGTCCCCAGGGACAAGGCGGCATGGCTCTGGCATCAGTACCCCGACCCGCCGCTCCAGCTCCTCGAGTTCACCAAGAAGGGCCAGAGCTCCGATGAGGCGGCGACCGTCTGGCCGCCGAGTCGACAGACGCAACCGGGGAAGGCCTACATCCCGGTCTCGCGGTAGGCGCGAAGCGGAGCGGGCCGTCGGCGAGCTCGCGCGACTCGCGCGCGC
>CAZDYT010000694.1:0-2628 GCA_964509395.1 uncultured bacterium | reverse complement strand
GGGTGCTCCACGCCCGGATCCTCGGCGCCATGGAGCGGCTCTACGCCGACCGGGTGACCGAGCAGGTCGAGTGGCTGGCCCACCACGCGCTCCAGGGGGGCGTCCGGGACAAGGCCGTCCGGTATCTCCGCGAGGCAGGCGCCAAGGCGGTGGCCCGCTCGGCCAACCGGGAAGCGGTGGGGTTCTTCGAGCAGGCGCTGGCGGTCCTCGAGCAACTGCCGGAGAGCCGGGAGACGCTCACGGAGGCCCTCGAGGTTCGGATGAGCCTGGGGCCCGCCCTGCTGGCGATCAAGGGCGCGGCGGCCCCCGAGGTCGAGCTCTCGTATGCTCGCGCGCGTGAGCTGTGCGACCGGCTCGAAGACGCGACGTGGCTCTTCCCGGCGCTGTGGGGGCTCTGGTACGTGAACTACTCGCGGGGGCAGGTCCGGACGGCGCGGGAGCTGGGAGAGCGCCTTCTCGCCGTGGCGGAGAGCCGTCAAGACTCCACCCTGCTGATCGAGGCGCACCACACGCTGTGGGCGACGCTGGTCGGCATGGGAGACGCGGTCGCGGCCCAGGCCCACCTCGAGCGCGGGCTGGCCCTGTACGACCGCCAGGAGCACCGGTCGCTGGCGTTCGTCTATGGCGCCCACGACCCGGGCGCCTGCTGCCGGTGGTTCTCGGGGATGGTCCTGTGGAAGCTCGGGTACCCCGATCAGGGCATCCAGCGCGCCCAGGAGGCGCTCAGCCTGGCCCGAGAGCTCGGGCACCCGCTCACGACCGCGATGGCCCTCTACTTCACCGCGTGGGTCCACTATTTCCGCGGAGAGCACCAGACTGCCGCCGACGGGGCGGAAGCCGCGCGGGCGCTGGCGGCGACCTACGGATTCTCCGTTTGGGAGGCGGCGGCATCGGCTCTCTCGGCACGCCTGCAGGTCGAGCAAGGTCGCGGCGAGGAAGGCTTGGCCCAGCTCGCGCGAGGACTGACGGCGACGACGGGCTTCAGACGGGTGTTCACCATCTGTCTCCTCGCCGAGGCGTACCTCAGGGAGCGGCAGCCGGAGAAGGGACTCGAAGCGTTGACCGAGGCCCTGGCGATGGCCGAAGAGGACGCGATGGGCTTCTTCCTCCCCGAGGTCCACCGGCTCAAGGGCGAGCTGGTCGTGAGCCGGGCGGCGGGGGGAGCCGGGGAGGCGGAGGGGGCGTTCCGCCAGGCCATCGCGATCGCCCGCGCCCGCCAGGAGAAGTCGCTGGAGCTGCGCGCGGTGACGAGCCTCGGCCGGCTCCTCGACGCTCAGGGGAAGCGGGAGGAGGCCCGGCGGATGCTCGCGGAGACGTACGGGTCATTCTCCGAAGGATTCGACACCCGAGACTTGAGGGCGGCGAAGGCGCTGCTGGATTCGCTGTAGCGCGCAGGCCTGCGGCGGCCCGGCTGGCTCTCCGACAGGCGGCCGATGCCCGAGCTTCCGAACGTCGAGGTCTACATCGAGGCGCTCCGCCCCCGGATCCTGGGCCAGCCGCTCGAGCGCGTGCGGCTCGCGAGCCCGTTCGTGCTGCGCTCCGTCGATCCGCCCCTGGAAGCCGTGGTCGCCCGCTCGGTGCTCGGCCTCCGCCGCCTCGGCAAGCGCATCGTGGTCGAGTTCCCCGAGGCGCTGCTCCTGATCTTCCACTTGATGATCGCGGGCCGGCTCCACTGGCGCCCCCGAGGGGCGAAGGTTCCGGCAAAGGTCGGGCTCGCCGCGTTCGACTTCCCGACGGGGACGCTCCTCCTGACGGAGGCGGGCTCGACGCGGCGCGCCGCGATCTACCTGGTGCGCGGGGAGCGCGCGCTGCGGGACCACGACCCGGGCGGGCTCGAGATCCTCGAGGCCGGGCTCGCGGCCTTCCGGGGCGCGCTCACGCGCGAGAACCACACCCTCAAGCGCGTCCTGACCGATCCGCGGATCCTGAGCGGCATCGGCAACGCGTACGCCGACGAGATCCTCCACCGCGCGCGGCTCTCCCCGGTCAAGCTGAGCCGGCAGCTCACCGAGGCGGAGATCGCCGGGCTCTACGAGGCCGCGCGGGCGACGTTGACCGAGTGGATCGAGCGCCTCCGCCGGGAGGCCGGCGAGGGCTTCCCGGAGCACGTCACCGCGTTCCATCCCGCGATGGCCGTCCACGGTCGCTACGGCCGGCCCTGCCCGACGTGCGGGGCGCCCGTGCAGCGGATCGTCCACGCGGAGAACGAGACCAACTACTGCGCCCGGTGCCAGACGGGCGGCAAGCTCCTGGCCGACCGTGCCCTCTCGCGCCTGCTCAAGCAGGACTGGCCGCGGACGCTCGAGGAGTGGGAGGAGCGGCGCGCCGGTCGCGCGACCCGCTGAGGCCTCCCGCCGGGCGGCTCCCTCTGCTAGAATCGCCCCGAGCAAGAGCCACTGCGCAGGTCCCCGGGAGGCTCCATGATCCGCCAGGTCTCGGTCCTCTACGTCGGCCAGATCGAGCTGGAGAACATCGGGAAGGCCGGCACGCCCGCCGACCTCCGGCGCTATCCCAACGAGCGCCTCGCCGAGGCCTATCGCACCGTCGTCGAGGTCGCGCAGCTCATGGACGGTCTCGGCTACTACTGCCTCTGGACGGCCGAGCACCACTTCCAGCGGGAGGGCTACG
>CAZDYT010000693.1:0-2629 GCA_964509395.1 uncultured bacterium | reverse complement strand
GATGAACCAGGTGTACCTGGGGGTCACGGCGAGCAAGGAGAACTCGAAGGAGCTGGCGGACAAGCGCGTGCGCCAGGCGATCTCCTACGCCGTCGACTACGACGGCATCATCAACGGGCTTCTGCGCGGGGCCGGCGAGCGTCCCCCGGGGATGATTCCGCTCGGGCTCCTCGGCGTCGACAAGGCGATGGCGCGCAAGCAGGACGTCAACAAGGCGAAGGCCCTGCTGAGAGAGGCCGGCTACCCCAACGGCTTCACGACGAAGCTCACCTTCTACCAGGGTCTCCTCGGGGCGCCGGCCGACGCGGTGGCCGCGAAGGTCCAGAGTGACCTGGCGGCCGTCGGGATCCGGGCGACGCTGGACCCCAAAGAGCGCACCGTGGCGTTCTCCGAGTACCGCGGCGGGAAGTCGGTCATGATCCTGAGCGGCTGGAGTCCCGACTACCTGGACCCGGACCCCTATGCGGACGCCTTCTACAAGACCGGGGGGATCGTGCCCAAGCGCGTGCACTGGGAGAACGCGCGGGCGACGGACCTCACCCTGACGGCCCGGAAGGAGCAGGACCCGGCGAAGCGCGCGGCTCTCTACCGGGAGATCCAGCTGATCGGCCTGGACGAGGTCCCGCACGTCATGTTGATCCAGCCGAAGAACTACGTGGGGGTCAGCCCCTCGATCAAGGGCTACGTCATTCACCCGATCTGGTTCGTCTCGCTCCAGCACCTGAGTCGCTAGTCTCGTCCGGAGCGGGCGTCGTCCGTCTCGGGCCAGGCGGCGCGTCTCGAACCCTGCACGGTTGGGGCGCGCCGCCGAGCCCTTCAGCCCGTCCGGGAGGGGGCGGCCCGCGACAAGACGGCGGCTCCAACGGCCGGGCGCACACCCGAGAGGAGACTGGTCGTGACCCTGTTGCGGTACCTGGGTAGGCGAGTCCTGGCCTCTCTCGTGAGCCTCTTCGGGGTCGTGCTCATCGCGTTCCTCGTGGCCCACATGGTCCCGGCCGATCCGCTGGCGGTGGTGCTGAGCGACCAGGCCACGAAGGATCCCAGTATCCGGGCCGCCTACGTCAAACGGTGGGGGCTCGACCGATCGCTTCCCGAGCAGTTCGTGCGCTACCTCGTGAACGTCTTGCGCGGGGACCTGGGGGAAGCGTTCACCTCGCGGCGCCCGGTTGTCCGGGATCTCGCCCAGTATCTCCCGGCCACCATCGAGCTCTCCCTGGCCGCTCTCGCCTTCAGCGTTGTCGTGGGCGTCCCCCTGGGGATCGCCGCCGCCGTCCGGCACAACCGGGCGACCGATCACATTGCCCGTGCCATCTCGCTGGTCGGGGCGGCGTCTCCCATCTTCTGGACCGGGCTGGTGGCCCTCTACCTCTTCTATTACCTGCTGAACTGGTTTCCAGGGCCCGGCCGTCTCGCCCCGTACTTGCAGCTGCCCCCTCGGGTAACCGGCTTCCTGCTGGTCGACAGCCTCGTGGCGGGCAGCTGGGACATCTTCTGGTCGGGGCTGACCCACCTGCTGCTTCCCGCGATGGTGCTCGGATGGTTCATCATGGGGATCATCGCCCGGATCACGCGGGCGGCCCTTCTCGAGATCCTTTCGGCGGACTATGTCCGAACGGCACGGGCCAAGGGGGTGGGGGAGCCCTCGGTGGTCGCGCTGCACGCCCTCCGGAACGCCCTGATCCCCGTGGTGACGGTCACCGGGCTCACGTTCGCCAGCCTCCTGTCCGGCGCGGTCCTGACCGAGACCGTGTTCGCGTGGCCGGGGATCGGCCGCTACGTGGTGACGGCTTCGACGAACCTCGACTATCCGGCGATCCTCGGGGTCACGATTCTCACGGCGGTCATTTACATCACGGTGAACCTTGCCGTAGACCTGCTCTACGGCCTCCTCGATCCTCGGATCCGGGTGGAGTGATGCCTGACGGGGCCCGCGTCGTGGCGGACGCGGGCTTGCTCGAGTCCGCCATTCCGATCCGGCGCCGACGGCGGGCGAACCGGGCGCTGCTGATCGGTGGCGTGATCGTCGGGTTCTGGGTGGCGGTGGTCGTGGCGGCGCCCGTCGTGGCGCCTCGCAGTCCCGTGGCGCTCGATGTGATGAACCGGCTGCAGCCTCCCACGTGGAACTGGCCCATGGGGACCGACGAGGTCGGTCGTGACATCCTGAGCCGCATCCTGCACGGCGCGCGCATCACGATTCCGACGGCGGTGGGCGTGATCCTGCTGGCGAGCCTTATGGGCTGCGCGGTCGGGGCGGTGGCTGGTTACGTGGGGGGACGGGTGGATGAAATCCTCATGCGCATCGTCGACGTGGTGCTCGCCTTCCCGTCCATCGTGCTCGCCATGGCCATCACCGCCGCCCTCGGGCCGGGCCTCGAGCACGCGATGCTGGCCATCATCCTGGTCTGGTGGCCGGAGTTCAGCCGGCTGATGCGGGGGCAGGTCCTGAGCGTCAAGGAGAACGAGTACGTGACGGCGGCGCGGGCCTTGGGGGTGCCCTGGTATCAGATTCTGCTCGGCCATGTGTTTCCGAACGCGTTTCCCCCCATCGTGGTGAAGGCGACCCTCGACATCGGGAACGCCATCATCCTGACCGGTGCCCTCTCCTTCATCGGGCTCGGGGCCGTGCCGC
>CAZDYT010000692.1:0-2630 GCA_964509395.1 uncultured bacterium | reverse complement strand
CCGTACAGGTGCACGGCGAGGATCGCCCGCGTGCGCGGGGTGATCGCCGCGGCGGCCCGGTCGGGGGCGAGGGTGAGGCTGACCGGGTCCACGTCCGCGAAGACGGGACGGGCGCCGACCTGGAGCACCGCCGTGGCGGAGGCCACGAACGAGAACGCCGGGGTGACGACCTCGTCGTCTGGCCCGATGCCGAGCACCGAGAGGATGAGCTTGAGCGCGTCGGATCCCGATCCGACGGCGACGGCGTGCTCGACGCCGAGCGCCGCGGCGCACTCGGCTTCGAGCGCGTCCCCTTCCGGGCCGAGGATGAAGCGCCCGCTCCGCAGAACCCGTCGGAGCGCCGCCTCGATCTCCGGTTCGATGCGGGCGTACTGTCGCGTCAGGTCGAACTGCGGGATCGTCACTGCGCCGAGAACAGCCGGCCGAAGCCGTACTGGCCGAGTCCCAGCAGGCTGACCGTCACGCGGAACTCGTTCTCGTTGGTCCGGTCGACGAAGGCCGCGCTGATCGCCCAGCACTGCTGGCGGAAGTCCACCTCGAGACGGTTCTCGACGACCGTGGCCGAGACGGCGTCGTAGTTCGTCGAGAACCGCACGGCCCATTGGGGCGTGAGCCGGGCTTGCACTTGCGCCTGGACGAACTGGAGCTCGCCGCTCGCGCCGTGCCGGGTCCCGAGGGTGGCGCGGAAGTCCTTCGTCTCGTACAGGAGGTCGGTCGTCGCCGAGGTGACGCGGATCGCGTACGGGTCGACCGCCGCGCTCCCCCGGAACCTGACGCCGACGAGCGGCTCGAAGATGAGGTCCGCCACGACGTCGGACAGGCGCTTCCCACTCGTCGCCGCGGGGTCGTGGAGGAACGGCGCCTCGATGTCGTACGTCTGGCTCAGCGTCAGCCGCGCCAGCTCCCAGACCCGTCCGCTCGTGTCCGCTCCCGTCGGGACCGCCCGCGCCTTGACGCGGTTCGTCAGCGAGTACGTGAGGCTGTTCGATGACGGGATCCGATCCACGCCGTCGAACTGCGGGAGATCGGTCTGGTCGGCCTCGGAGACGAAGTTGTAGCTCACCCGGGGCTCGATGGCGTGCTGGATCCGCTGGATGCCGAACGCCCCCCCCATGTCGAAGACCCGGTAGGCGCGCGCCTCGAGGTCCATGCCGGCCTCGAAGAGCGAGCGGCTCACGAACTCCTTCGTGGTGTCCTCGACGGCCACCCCGCGGTCCTCCTTCGTCCCGACGACCTTCGTGTCGTACAGGGTCTCGCGCCCCCCGAGGCGGGGGGTCATCGTGAAAAAGCTGCCGGGAGACACGGGATAGGCGAGGCGGGGGCGCAGGTCGAGGCGCTGGCCGTCGGACCCCAGGTCGCGCACGAAGTTGTTGAACGAGCTCTCCATCTCGAAGAGGAGGGCGCCGAGTCCGGGGACGGGCTGAGATAAGGCAGTCAGCCGGATCTCGGGCAGGCGCGAGAGCTCGATGGGCTGGGTCGTGGTCAGGTCCTCGTAGGTGAAGAGCTGGCCGAAGAAGATCCACTTGTCCCAGCGCTGGGTGAGGGAGACGGTCGACTCCAGCCGCTGGCGGCTGCGCTCGTCCAGCGTGTTGCCGAACTCGCTGAAGTACCGGTCGTCGCTGACCTGGGCGATGTCGGCCTTGAGGGTGAGCCTCGGCGCGATCTGCTCCTCGTGCCGGAGCCCGACGACCCAGCGGACGTCGTCCGTGAGTCTGTCCGGCAGGAAGAAGCCCTCGATCTCCCCGCGTGACCCTTCGCGCCGGATGTAGCGGTAGTCAGCGCCCAGGCCGAGGCCGCGCTTCTCGAAGTAGGCCGGCACGAGCGTGAGGTCCTGGTTGTCTGCGATGGCCCAGAAGAACGGCTGGCGGTAAAAGAACCCCTTGGTGTTGCTGGAGCCCAAGCTCGGCGTGAGCAGCCCCGTCTGGCGGTCCTTCCGGAGGCTCGCCGCGAAGACCGGGATGAAGGGGATGAGCGGGACCCGGCCTACCCAGAACGAGGCGTTGGTCCCCCAGATCCAGTCGTCGAGGTAGGCCGTCGCCTGGCCCCACCGGACGTGCCACGCGGGCGACTCGCCCTCGCAGGTGGTGAGCACGCCCCCCGTCAGGCGGTAAGCCTTCTCGCCGAACCGTTCCACTCGGTCTCCGCTGAAGAAGAAGTGAGGCTCCGCAAAGCCCTCGGCCCGGTAGACGACGCCGGTCCCGGTCCGGAAGCTGTACTCGAGCCGCTCGCCGAGGAAGCGGTCCCGCCCGTCGAAGAAGACCACGCGGCCGACGGCCACGGCTTCCCCGGTCTCGGTGTTCACCTCGACGCGGTCGGCCTCGAGACGGACCTCCGCCTGCTCGATCTCCACGCGCCCCTCGGCGATCACGAGATGCTCGCGCTCGAGGTGCTCGAGGCGATCGGCAAACACGGTCACGGGGGCTCCCTCGGGCCCGAGGAGGAACTCCCGCCGCTCCTGTCCGAAGGCCAGCGCAGGCACCATGGACAGCCACGCGAGGACCACCCCGATCAGGCGTGTCCCGGGCACCAACCTCCCCCTGGCTAGCCCGCACTGTTCGTGACCACCCGAGCTAGTCCTCACGGCCGCGCGGGGCCTGCCGCGGCGAACCGCCCCACGGTGCTCGCTCCCG